>JBFMGC010000006.1 GCA_040752815.1 Candidatus Zixiibacteriota bacterium | reverse complement strand
AACCGCGGGGGTGACAAGAACCGGCGGAACAGGGCGACCACGAGACATAGGGTATCTCCTTTCGTGAAAAAAGAAAGATACCACCTCCTCAATATTAATGCAAGCTAAACATGGGACATAACACTAGTGCGCACCCTCTTCTCCGTCATGCCCGAGTATTCGGGCACCCATGACCGCTCGCGTGTGTAGGAGGCGGACAGTGCACTGAGGGCGCAACTGTACGATCGGCACGGTAGCAGGATGTCGGGTTGCTCGCGCCTCGCTTCGCTCGGCGTTCGTAAACCCGACCTACGAGAGCATGGCGGCCTTGCGGCCGTCTCTCGTTCTCGCCGCTCAAAAAATAGCAGGCTCCCGAGGCCTGCCGATCGCTCTCCCTCGAGTGAACCCACGGCAGAGCTGTGGGCTACAAGTTTTCTACTATTCCACCGTCACTGATTTGGCCAGGTTGCGGGGCTGGTCGACATCGCAGCCGCGAAGCACGGCGATATGATACGCCAGCAGTTGCAGCGGGATCACACTCAACAGCGGCGTGAGCAGACGATTTGTCTGCGGAATGTAGATGACATGGTCGGCGCGTTCCTGGATTTCATAGTCGCCCTGGGTGGCGATCGCAATCACCCGGCCGTTGCGTGCCTTGATCTCCGCGATGTTTGACATCACCTTGTCATAAATCGGGTCGCGCAGCGCCAGCACCACCACCGGCATGTTCTCGTCGATCAGCGCAATCGGGCCATGTTTCATCTCGGCCGCGGGGTAACCCTCGGCGTGAACGTATGAAATCTCTTTGAGCTTGAGCGCCCCCTCGAGCGCAACCGGGAAATTGATCCCGCGCCCGAGGTACAGGAAATTGTTGGCCTTATAATTAAGTCGCGCAAGTTCTTTTACCGGCTCTGAATTCTGCAGGATCTCCTCGATCTGCTCCGGGATCTTCTCGATCGCATCGATCAGCTCATGCCCCTCCTGCACCGAGTAGCTGCGCATACGACCCAGCAGGTTGGCGATCATGGCCAGCACGATCACCTGCGCGGTGAACGCCTTGGTCGACGCCACCCCGATCTCCGGCCCGGCGTGCAGATAAACGCCACCGTCGGTTTCGCGCGCGATAGTCGAACCTACTACGTTGACCAGGCCCAGCACGGTCGCGCCGCGCTGCTTGGCCTCGCGCATGGCGGCCAGGGTATCGGCGGTCTCGCCCGACTGACTTATCGCAAACAGCAGCGTGCCATCGTCGATGATCGGCGAACGATAACGAAACTCCGACGCGTATTCGACTTCCACCGGCACGCGCGCGATTTCCTCAATCATGTACTCGCCGATAAGCCCGGCATGAAACGACGTGCCACAGGCAGTGATGATAACCCGCTTGACCTGGCGCAGCTCATCGTACTGCAGGTTCAGACCATTCAGCCGCGCGATACCATCCTCATGGTTGAGCCGGCCGCGAATCGCGTTGCGCAGGGTGTCGGGCTGCTCGTGAATCTCCTTGAGCATGAAATGGTCATAGCCGCTTTTCTCAATCTCGTCCAGCGTCCAACTGATCTCCTCGACCGACGGAGTAATCTTCACGTTCTGGATAGTCGTGATCTTGTAGTCATCGGCGGTGACGGTCGCAATCTCGCCGTCCTCGAGATAGACTACTCTATTCGTGTGCTCAAGCATCGCCGATACATCGGACGCCACCAGGTTCTCGTGCTCACCGTGGCCGATCACCAGCGGCGAACCCATGCGCGCGGCGACTATCAGGCCGGGATGGCGCGCCGAGATAACCGCGATACCGTAGGTGCCATCGACCTGGGTCAGCGCGTTGCGCACTGCTTCAGTGAGATCGCCGTTGTAGTTGTACGCCACCAACTGGACCAGGACTTCGGTGTCGGTCTGGGAGCGGAACACCACCCCCTTACGGGAGAGAAACTCGCGAATGGCCCGGTAGTTTTCGATAATCCCGTTATGGACCAGAGCGATCTCGTAGCTGTTGTCGGTGTGCGGGTGGGCGTTGGTTTCGTTCGGCTCGCCGTGCGTGGCCCAGCGCGTATGGGCGATGCCGTGGGTGGACTCGTAGTCGTGGCCCCCGAGCGAATCTTCGAGGTTCTTGATCTTGCCGACTGAACGGGAGATCATCAGGCCGGTGTCGGTCAGCAGGGCGATACCGGCGGAATCATAGCCGCGATACTCCAGCCGCCTAAGTCCATTCATCAGTATCGACTGAGCCTGCTTCGGACCAACATATCCTACGATTCCACACATTGGCGTACCCTGGGTTATTTGAAGTACCGGATCACCGTCCGGCACAGGTCATCGGTAAGCTCTTGACTCGACGTTTCCACTATCAGCCTGAATATCGGCTCGGTATTAGACTTACGTAACTGAAGCCAGCCTTCTTTGAAGTCGAACCGGAGGCCGTCGCGACGGTCAATCCGCACACGCCCCATTATCTTGGTTGCCTGTCGCTCAAACCTGGTCAGGCGCTCAGAGAAGTCGTAAGGGAGAACGGCCTTGGCCTTTATATTATAATACCTGGGGAAGGTTTCCACAAGCTGAGAAAGCGTCTTCCCGGTCTCGGCCAGAGCAGAGAGTGTCAGAGCGGCGGCGATAAGCGAGTCGCGCCCGGCATGGAACTCGGGGTAGATCACCCCGCCGTTGCCCTCGCCTCCGATCACGCCCTGTTTCAGTCGCATCGTTTCGACCACGTTAGCCTCGCCGACCTTCGAATAATAGACACGCGATCCCGCAGCGCGGGCTACATCGGCCGTGGTGTTCGATGTCGACAAGTTGATCACGGTAGGGCCGCGCCGCTTCCTAAGCACCTGTTGAACCGCGATCGTCAGCGTTAGTTCCTCATGTACCGGCCGACCGCGCTCGTCGACTAGTACCAGCCGGTCGGCATCGGGATCGCAGGCCAGGCCAATATCAGCGCGGTGCACTTTCACTGCCTTGCACAGCTGACCCAGGTTTCTCGGCAGCGGTTCGGCTTCGTGTACGAAATTGCCGTCACCCTCGCAGTTGATCCGGAAGACTTTCGCGCCGAACCTCTGGAGCAGTTCCGGCAGGGCCTCCGAGCCGGCGCCGTTGATTGCGTCCACCACGACTTTGAACTTAGCATTTCGTATGGCGGCGCGGTTGATTGTCTTGACGCCGAGCGTCTTTTTGATGTGCACTTCGATCCAATGATCAGTGAGCGTCACCCGCCCCAGCTTTTCCACCGGCTGCCAGGCGAATCGACCGGATTCGAGAATCCGGTTCATGCGCGCGTACTCCGACGGTGTCAGGAACTCCCCGCGGCCGTTGAAGAACTTCAGCGCATTCCAGGCAGCGGGGTTATGCGACGCCGTCACGCAGATACCACCGGCCGCATTGAGGCCTTTGACGGCAATCTCCACCGTGGGTGTCGGCACAATACCGATATCGACAACGTCAATCCCAACCGAAACCAGGCCCGACACAACAGCTCGGCGGACCATGTCGCCCGACGGGCGGGTGTCGCGACCTATGACCACCTTGCCCTTCTTGAGATAAGTGCCAAAGGCGGCGCCGTAGGTGGCCATCGTAATCGGATCGAGTCCGGCGCCCACCACGCCGCGAATGCCGGAAATTGATTTGATAAGCTGGGGTTTCTTCATAAGTCCATGAATATATCGGGCTTGGAGTCGTCGTAAAGTGGAATTGTCGACAGTAAGCTATCTGCTCGTGAGTATGGAGCGCATTTGGCGATGGAGCAGCCCGTTCGTTGCCAGCAGGTCCTGATCGAAAACCGAGTACGGGCGGCCATCGACACGCGAAATCCTGCCTCCCGCGTTCTCTACAATCAGGATCGCCGCCGCGGTGTCCCACGGGTGAAGTTTCAGCTCCCAAAAACCGTCGATTCGTCCACAGGCGAGCCAGCAAAGATCGAGCGCCGCCGAGCCGGGCCGCCTTATCCCCTGCGCCTTCCGAGCCATGCGGGCAAAGAGGCCGAGATTGTTCCGCCGAGCCGTGCCGATATCATAGGCGAATCCAGTAGCGAGCAACGCACGATCGAGACGACGCTCGGCGCTTACTTTGATTTGCCGCCGGTTGAGTCGGGCGGGTAACCCCCTGGCGCTCCAGAAAAGCTCGTCCCGCTCCGGATCGCATACCGCAGCCACCACCGTCCGGCCTACGTGCTGAAGCGCGATAGAGACACAGTACACCGGAAAACCGTGAGCGTAGTTGACTGTCCCGTCCAGCGGGTCGACTATCCAGAGATACTCCGACCGCTTTCCTCTGGCGCTTCCCTCCTCGGTGAGAATCTCGTGGTCGGGAAATGCTCTGGATATCCGCGCGGTAATCAAGCGCTCGGCTTTCAGATCGAACTCGGTTACCGGATCGATCCGACCTTTGTACGTAATCCTGCGGGCGCGCGTAAATCCGCGCTTGAGTACCCCGGCGGCGTCTCGCGCGAGTCGACAGGCGAATTGAGTGGCGGCTCTTAGTTCGCTTGGGGTCATGGGCTATTTCGAGGGGACATCCTCGGTCCGCAGCACCTGGCGCCGATACTGCAACTGGTACAGTTTGTAGTATATGCCCTGCTTCTTCAGTAGTTCGTCGTGGGTGCCGGATTCACGCAGTTCGCCATGGTGCAGCACGAGGATACGGTCCGCCATCTCAATAGTCGACAGTCGGTGTGCGACGATTATCGACGTTCGTCCCTTGAGCAGCTCATCGAGGGCGGATTGAATCAGTCTCTCCGTTTCGGTGTCGACCGAGCTGGTGGCTTCATCCAAAAAGAGTATATCCGGATTATGCGCCAAAGCCCGGGCAAACGAAAGCAACTGCTTTTGGCCGGTCGATAGAGTTGCCCCTCGCTCGCGAATCTCCGCATGAATATCGTCGCCGAAACGCCGCATAAACCGGTCGAAACCGACCCGCGTGAGCGATTCGCGGACGGAGTGATCGGAAATGTGCTCCGAGCGAAGCCTGATGTTTCCCGCAATGTCACCGCTGAAGATAAACACGTCCTGAAGCACGAGCGCCATGTGGCGGCGAAGCTGGTCGACCGGCAGGTCACGCAGCTCGACACCGTCCAGTTTGATAGAGCCGCGCTGATAGTCATAGAAACGATACAAGAGCGAAATCAGCGAACTTTTGCCCGCGCCGGTCGCGCCGACAATGGCGATCTTCTGGCCAGGCTCCACGGAAAAAGAAACGTCGCGCAGCACCCAGTCATCGGCATCGTACGCAAACCAGAGGTTTTGCACGTCGATTCGCCCGCGCACCGTGGGAAGCGGTTTTGACGCGGATGATACCACCATGGTGGGCGGGGTGTCTATCAACTTGAATATCCGCTCCGAGGACGCCATCGATGCCTGCAGGATGTTGTATTTTTCGGACAGGTCACGAATCGGCCGGTAGAACATCTCCACCAGAGTCAGAAACGCCACCAGTTCCCCAAACGTCAGTGTCCCGGCCTGAATGCGAAAGCCGCCGAAATAGAGCACCAGTGCGATGGCTACCATCCCGATGATTTCCACAGCGGGAAAGAACACGGCGTAGTAGTAAATCGAACGGAAGTGCGCCGAGCGGAGACTGAGGTTGATCGCGTCGAATTTCCGATACGTATCGGCCTCGCGATTGAACAGCTGCACCACTTTGATGCCGGTGATATGCTCCTGCAAGAAGGCGTTGATCCGGGCGATCCTGGTGCGCACCTCGCGATAGACATCGCGCACTTTCGCCTTGAATAGAAACGTGGCGAGCACCAGGAGGGGCACGACCGCGAAAGTTATGAGCGCGAGTTGCCAGTTATAGTACAGCAGCGCGCCGACAATCAGCACCAAGGTGAAGATGTCGCCGATAATCGTGACCACGCCGGCGGAGAAGATTTCGTCCAGCGTGTTGACATCGGAAGTCACCCGCGTTACGAGACGGCCTACCGGGTTCTTATCGAAATAACCGAGATGAAGTTTCTGAAGATGCCCAAACACCTGCCGCCGAATATCATGCAGCACCTTCTGGCCCAGCCACATGGTGAGGTAGGTCTGGGCGTAGCGCACAGCCGCCCCGGCGAACAGAACAGCGAGAAACAGCAACGCGATGTAGTTCAACCCCTCGAGATCGCCTACGGCGATATGCTCGTCAATCGCCACCTGTATGATATACGGGATGGCTATTTGCAGCAGCGACGCCAGCAAGAGCAGAACGGCGGCCACGACCACGGTCCGCAGGTACGGCCGCAGGTAGCCTAAGAGCCGTTTCATCAGGCGGGAATCGTACGCCTTGCCGAGGGCTTCCTCTTCGTGGTAGTTGTCTGTAGCCATTACAGGCTCTCCAGCTCCTCGGCGAGGACTTGCGAATGGTACAGGTCGGCGTAGCGGCCGCCCAGCGCCATCAGGTGCTCGTGACTACCGCGCTCGACAATCCGCCCGTTTTCCATGAATATGATCAGGTCGGCGTCTTTGACCGACGAGGTCCTGTGTGACACAACGAATGTCGTCAACTTGTCGGCATGAGCGTGCACCCGGATGTTGATCTCATGTTCGGTTTCGGTATCTACCGATGAGGTAACGTCGTCAAGAATCAGAATGGCCGGATCTATCAGCACGGCGCGGGCGATTGCGGTTCGCTGCTTCTGCCCGCCCGACAGGGTGATCCCGCGCTCGCCGACCATAGTCTCATAGCCCGCGGGGAACTCGGCAACGTCTTTGGCGAGAGCGGCCAGATGAGCTACCTGCTCGATCGAGGCGCGATCGGCCAGATCGCGGCCGAAGCGGATGTTCTCTTCGACCGTGGCCGAAAACAGAAACGGCTCCTGCGACGCGAACCCGATCTGGCGACGTAGTGAGGCCAGATCCCAGTCGTTGATGTCAATATCATCGACATACAACTGACCCCGCGGCACTTGATACAAGCGGGACAGGAGCGCGACTAGCGTCGATTTGCCGGAACCGGTGAGGCCGATAATGCCCAGCGTCTGCCCCGGCTCGACCACGAGGTCGATATCACTCAGCGCCGGCTTGCCGTCGTACGAGAATGTCAGTTTTCGAAACTCCACTTTCCCCCGCAGCGGGCCGGTATACAGGGTGCCGTCGCCGTTGCGGATTTCCGGCTCCGTGTGGAGGATCTGGTCGATACGGCCGAGCGATACCATCCCCCGCTGATAGAGCGACACCACCCAGCCGATAGCAATGAGCGGCCAGGTCAGCATGCCGAGATACAAAAAGAACGCTACTATCGTGGACAGCTCGATCTCCTGGCGAATGACCGCCCGCCCGCCGAAAAAGAGCACCACCAGCATCAGGCCGGTGGCGATAACCTGCAAAAGCGGATAAAACGTAGCCTGGTAACGGCCCAGATCGAGATTAAGGCGAAAGTACTTCTGGGACATCCGATCAAAGTGGGCGTTCTCCTGCTCCTCCTGACGGTACGCCTTGATCACCCGCACGCCCGCCAGGTTCTCCTGCACGAACGCGGTCATCGAGGAAAAGTGCTCCTGTATCTTGAGAAACTTCCGGTGGATGAGATTGCCAAGCTGGTTCATGGCGATCGGCATTACAATCGCCGGCGCCAGGGCATAGAGGGTCAATAAAGGCGAGAGGTAGACCATCATCACGATAGCCCCGGCGCTTATCACGATCGTATTGGCGATGTGCATCACCGCCGGACCGGCCATCATGCGCACCGCTTCGAGATCGTTGGTGGCCCGCGCCATGATATCGCCGGTGCGGTTCTTGTCATAGAACGACGGCGACAGTTTCAGCAGGTGAGCGACCAGCTCCCCGCGAAGGTCGTATTCCATGTGGCGGGACATCCAGATAATCGTCCGACGAATCAGCAGGCGGAACAGTCCCGAAACAACCGCCAGGCCGATCATCGCCAGTACCAGCAGGCCGACGTCGGACATCGCCGCCCGGTTTTCCAACCGGTCGATCACCAGTTTGGTCACATAAGGCGTGACCAGCATCAGGGCGTTGGAGATGACCACGCAGGCGAAGCCGAAAATCAGATACCAGCGGTACCTGATCATGTACCGGGTAACCGTGGCGAATCGTCCGCTGGTGCGCTGTTGAGGAGAATTATCCATGCGTTCGGCTGCCGTACCTCAATCCCAAAGACTGAGCTATTATAACGCCGAGTGGGGTCAGTAGTTCAGGATATTCGCCAGCAGGTGAATGGCTTCGATATTGAGCTGAGAAATCATCTCGACCAGCGGCAATCCGCAGAAGATAATCTGCCCCTCGTCCAGCCGGGTGACCGACAGCAGAGTGGCGCCGGTCGGAGTGACATAGACGGCTTCGGCCGGGGAAACCACCGCGGCGGCTACCTTCCGGCGCATCTGCAGCCAGGCCAGCAAGTTGTTATCGGAAATAACGTACGGTGCGCTCAACAGACGCGCTTCCGGTATCCGGTTCAGCAGTTCGAGGGCGGCAACCTGCTCCGCCGACGGCACAAACGAGACCGGCAGGGCTCCCTCCGGCCAGTCGCTCGGCTGCCCCAGGACCACCAACGAACCACCATGGCGCAGATATTCCTCAAGGCGGCCGGTGATGGTTCGAAACGACGGAAACTGCCGCAGTGCCCCCGAGCCAACCAAAATCACCGTGTAGGCATCGAGATCACCGGTCTGATAAGTCCGGTCGGTCAGCGGACGGTAGTTGGCGCCCGCCATGCGGAGGATGTCTTCCAGGATACCGGTCGTGTCAGGCATCAGGCCGACTGCCACCTTGTCGTCGATTTCGCACGCCGCGATACGGATAATAGCGGTGTCTGTTGCCACAACACGGCCATCGACAGCCAGCGTAATCGTCTGGGGCTGGATGCCCAACTCGAACAGGTTGGATACCGAGAACGGAATACGGACCGTCTCGCTGATGCGGTCCTTGTCCAGCTCCCAGGTCTGTTTGTAGGCGCCGGCAAAAAGGCCGCGCGGCGTTTCCAGATTCAGCGTCACCGTGCCGTGATAGTACCGAGGCTTGGTGATAACCGCCTTCCAGTTCATGGCCGACACCACCCGGTCGACCTCGATCTTGGCCACCGGCGGCACGAAGAAGAAGTCGGGCTGGAATTCTATCTGTAGCTCAGGCCGCTCCCAGATCGGAATGGACGAAAACACGGTCATCGGCACGGAGCCATAGACCACCTCGGCCGCGAATACAAGCGACTCCGGCATCGTGGCCTCGAGACGGGTCCGCTCGATATCTACAAGATACTCCCGCACGAACGACTGGTGCGGAGCGATCTTGCGTGAGATTGAGTCCAGGATGATCTCAGTGGTATCCCAATAAGGGCGGAAGCGGATGTAAGATAGTTCAATCGGCTGCGGGCCGTAAACTGAAAGCGATGCTCGGAATTTCAGTTTCGGGCCGTGCGGGGAATCCCGAAGCAGGATCGTTCCTTCCCAGTTCATGCCAATTTCGCCCAGAACCGCTTTCTGCGCCCGGGCAGCAAGGTCTTCGAGATAAGGCTTCAGTTCAGGGAGACCGCTGAGAGTCGGTTCCGAGGCTATCTGATCTGAAAGAGCCAGGAGCGCCTTATGCCCGGCCATGGCGTTGTCGACACGCTTGGCGCCCACTGTGCGGCGGGCGGCGTCGAAAAATGTCTGAAACAGGCGTGCCCGGTTTACAAACGACTCTTTGACGGCACCGCCGGCCAGCAGCGTATCCAGAAGCGGCAACAAGCGCAGCGGCTCCAGGCCGGAGAGAAAGTCGGGACCGGAATTGCCGCTCGTGCCATGCTCGCGGATCATCTCGTACCGCATCAGACGGGTTTCGGCCAACGGCTCAGACTGAAACCAGTCGTATAATTGCGAGACTTCAAGCCTGATTCGATCGGCGAAACGATCGTACATCTCGCGACGCTGAATTGTCACGACGGGGCCGGTGACAGTCGAATCGGCAACGTTGGTTACATCCCTATACACTTTCCGAATCGCATAGATTGAGCCGGTCTGAGGCGCCAGTCGGAGGATTCGCTCGCCAAGGCGCTGGACGAGCGAACCGGGCTCAGTAGAACCAACTATGACAACATCCGGGCGGCGACTTCTGAATTGCACGTCGATGAGAGAATCCAGAAGCGACTGATCGTTAGTTTTGATTTCGAATCGATGGACCGCGATGCCCTTATCCGGTACATCTCGTGTCTGGTAGTAGAACCCGTTCCCGGAAGTGACGGTAAGCAAATCCACGTGACAAGCGTAAGTGTCATTCAGGTAGTAGAGGGTGGGCCAGTCGATAGTCCGGGGGTTATCGAACAGATAGAGCACCTGCAGATCGGTGAGCGCCTGGTCGATCAGCCCCACGCCACTGGTAGAACCAGAGGCGAAGACCGCGACTAGGGTCAGAATCAGACACGGCACTGCGTAAGAATTCGGACGGTGACGCTTCAATGACATGCGGAAATATATCGGCGCAGAGAAAACGATGTCAAAATTCAAATTTGGGGGCGTGGTTCACTATCGGAGCACGGGTGCCCCACCGCTTGCGGTGGGATTAGATTCAGAAGTGCGCCTCGTCCATCGTCTGGTGGTCTGGTGGCCCACCCTCTGGGTGGGTCTCTTGTCTGATGGGTACGTTCCGCTACATATCCGGTAGCCCACAGCTCCGCTGTGGGTAGTTACAATCTTTGATATGCCCCTCGTACTATCTTCAAGTCCGCCGGCTCGGTTATCCGATTCGTGTCATTGGTGAACTTCCGGCCTACCCACAGCAAGCTGTGGGGTACCAGAGCGCGCCGGATCAGAAGAAAATCACTTCCTGCGCGTTAGACGTTTGGCTCGCGCATAGAAGTAGATCAGAACCAAAACTGCGCCTGCTGTACAGTGTACTAACACACTTACCCACAGCGGCAAATCATCTCTGTGCTTCGCAAGCCAGATTAGACATGGTGTCAGAATACCCACCGTTGCTACGAAAACGATTATAACAGTTAGACGCTTAGTTCTTTGCGACGAAGTCGAGAATACCTCCGCCAAGTAGCCCACACCGGTAGCCCCCAGCCCTGCTGCGTCTCGTCACATTTTCCAACATAACAACCTTAACTCTACCCGATCCACACTCAAAGGTACATCGCCCCATCCACAATAGCAACTAAACGTTCCCCCGGAAATCCCACTCGCAAGCGGGTGGGCCACCAGGTCGGAGGCGGAGTGGGCAACAACACACCTACGTACCGTAATACATCTCGAACTCGTACGGGGTCGGGCGGATACGTATCTCCATAACCTCTTTACGCTTGATCTGAAGCCAGTTCTCGATCAAATCCTCGGTAAACACGCCGCCGTCCAGTAGAAATTCATAGTCGACTTGCAGACTATCCAGCGCCTTGTTGAGCGAAGTCGGCAACTGGTGGATCTGCGCCAGCTCCTCCGGAGTTAGTTGATCCAAATTTCGGTCGAACGGCAGGCCGGGGTCGATTTTCCGCTTGATCCCGTCGATTCCGGCCATCAGCATTGCAGCGTAGCCAAGGTACGGGTTCATGGTACCGTCGCCGGGGCGGAATTCGAAGCGCATAGTGGCGGGATCGCGCTGATAGCCGGGGATGCGGATGCAGGCGGTCCGATTGCCCACCGAATAGGTCCCCGCTACCGGCGCCTCGAAGCCGGGTACGAGCCGCTTGAAGGAATTGGTCGACGGATTGGAAAACGCCAGGAGGGCATCGACATGCTTCAGCACCCCCCCGATATAGAACCGCCCCAGCTCAGAGAACTGCGCGGGGCCTTTGGCGTCGAAAAACAGCGAACCTTTATCATTGGCCAGGTATTGATGCACGTGCAGGCCGGAGCCGGGTTCGTTGAAAAGCGGCTTGGGCATAAAGGTCGCCGACTTGTGATGCCGGAACGCTTCGTTCTTGACCATGTATTTCACGAGCATCGACCGGTCGCCCATCACGAGCAGAGGCGCGAACTTGATTTCGATTTCGTGCTGTCCCCCGCCACCGACCTCATGGTGATGGTACTTCAGTTCGATCCCGACACTTTTCAATAAAGAACAAATGCTGCTTCGGAGGTTATAAGTCCGGTCCTGAGGCGGCGCGGCATGGTACCCTTTCTTGTAAGGTATTTTGAAACCGAGGTTTTCCTGATCGTCGGACGCCTGCCACGGCGCCTCGGCGGCATCCAGCGTGTAAAACGCGCTGTCCGGCCCCTGGTGGAAATTCACCTTGTCGAAGATATAAAACTCGAACTCAGGACCCAAAATGGCCTGCACCCCCTTCAGCACCCGGTCCAGCAGCCGCTCGGCGTCGCGCGCCACCCGCCTTGGGTCGCGGGAATATGTCGCAATCGAATCCTCGGAGAGCATAATGTCACCGATCAGAGACAAAGTCGGCCGCTCGAAAAACGGATCGACAAAGGCCGTAGTCGGATCGGGCAGCATGATCATGTCGCCGCGCTCGATCGACGAAAACCCCGGCATGGAGGAGCCGTCGACACCCACCCCGGTCTGAAAAAGCTCGTCCTTGAGCGCCGACACGGGAATAGTCAGGTGGTGCCAGCCGCCGAGGAGGTCGCAGAACTTCAAGTCAACAAATTCGAGCTGGTGTTGCTGCGACATTTTGACTAATGGATCAAGATTCATCAATCGTCACCTCTGGTAATCAGCATGGGCCAAAGCGGGCGCATGATAGGCGTGCTGCTCTCCTTTGTCAAGGCGGCTCGGGCCGACTGAAAAAGCTTTACGCGGCGTGAAAACGGCAGTTGCTTGCAGGTTGATCAAACCGGATAGGAGTTGTTGTGAAATCACTGACGTTGACTGTAGGCATACTTATGCTGGCCGGTGCTGTCTCGGCCCAACTCTGGGAAACCGACCTCGAACTGTTTGATTCCGCCCTGGCACAGGTGGAAATGACACGTGACGATGTTCGTTTCGACGAAGACGAAGTCGAGACTTTCCAGGGGCACCCCTGGCGCCTCAGCTACTTCACGTTATTCTTCCGTCACCCGTTTAAGCTGCCCCAGCACGGCGGTATGAACCTCGAGACGTTCAGAGCATCGGCTAACGATATCGCGCGCCTGCTCTCGAGGGCGAGCGCGATGATCGATCATCCTATCCGCCGAAGCCTGATCGGCGATCCGCTTGAGCCGTATCTGAAATATCCCGACACCGTACCGATACCTTCAATTACCCGCTCCAAGAGCTTCCTTGCCGGTGAGGAATATAAGCGGCTGAAGGACGGTATAGATTTGATTTACCGCATGGCCGACGACGACAAGTTCCTGTTCATGCGCGGCCTCGACCCGGCCAATAAGCTCAAGCACCGGCAGAAACTTTTCGACTATTTCATCAACGGGAAAGACGAACATCAGGATTTCATCTACGAAATGGCAGACAAAGTCGACTTCGACTACTTCCTGGCCGGTGCGCAGGATTTCGCCGAGGCAGTGCGCCGCTTTGCCCTGGCTGCCGATTCGATCACCTTTCCGGAGACCCGCCGCGAGATGAAAACAGCCCAGGGGCTGATCGTGGTCGGCTCGACCGGCGATGACCTTTACCAGTACTACGTGCCGCCGCTGATGATAATCGACGGTGCCGGCAACGACCGGTACGAATTCGGCGGCTACCCCGACGAATACCCGCTCTCGGTGATTATTGATTACAGTGGAAACGACCAGTATCTCTCCCCTGACACGACAGTCCCGGGCATCGGCGGAGCTGTTTTGGGAATGTCGGTGCTGGTCGACCTGGGCGGAAACGATACATATCGAAGCGCCAATGTCGCCCAGGGAGCGGCGATATTTGGCGTGGGGGTTGTCTACGACCGCGACGGTGACGACATCTATACAGCGCGCGAATTGACACAGGCGGCAGCCGCGTTCGGCGTGGGGATTCTCTCCGACAGCACCGGCGCCGACTCGCTCTTTTGCCTGGAACAATCACAGGGATTCGGCTACACCCGGGGATGCGGGCTGCTCATCAACAGCACCGGCGATGACCGTTATGTGGCCGATGACGTCAACCTGGTGAATCCGTCGCCGCAAACCAAGGAACACAATTCGTCGCAGGCCCAGGGAGTCGGTTTCGGCAAGCGGGCGGATTATCTCGACGGTCATAGTTGGGCGGGCGGAGTCGGTATCCTGTGTGATCTGGCCGGTAACGACGCTTATTCGGCCGGTCTGTTCGCGCAGGGGTGCGCCTACTGGCACGCGCTGGGGATGCTCTTAGACGGGGGCGGCAACGATGCGTATAACGCCGTCTGGTATGTGCAGGGATCGGGCGCGCATTTCGGAGTGGGCTATCTTGATGATTTCGACGGCGATGACACGTTTACAGCCACTCACAATATGGCCATAGGGGCCGGTCACGACTTTACGATCGGCTACCTGAACGAGCGCGGCGGCAACGACACGTATACTGCGCCCAATCTGTCGCTGGGCGGCGGGAACGCGTCCGGTATCGGCATCTTTCACGATCACACCGGCGACGATAAATACAACACCAATGGCGGCACGACCCTCGGACGCGCCAATGTCACCGATACCGGCATTAGGCAGTTTCTTAACTGCGTCGGCATATTCGTCGATGGCGGCGGGACGGACGACTACGTAGAAAGCTGGGCCGGCAACAACATACGTTGGATCAGCCCACCGTCTGACACGACCAAGATCAGCCGGTACACGATTGGTGTGGGCGTCGACCGTTAGCTGAAAGCGCTTCATGCGCATTCCCCGGCTTTACCGGGGAATCCACTTTACACCGCGGCGATTCGTGGAGCGTAACCCACGGGACCGTTCACCGGGCAGTCGAAAACCCGGGCTTGGCCGATATGCCTGAGACTGGTATAACCATTACCCACCCGAATTGGTTGGACGTTGGGGTAGAATACGCACGCGTACTCCGCTCCGTCATGTCCGATCCAATCGGGCATCCATGGCCACTTGCAACGGCAAGAGGCGAGACGATCACTGGGGCGATGACCGATGGATCTTAATTCTCTTTCGAAGGTAACGGGTCGACTTTTGTGACGATTCTCTTGCCTGTACGCCTTTCCACTCGCTGTCGATCATCTGTAGCCTTGTAGGTCGGGTTCCGAGCATTGACCATTCGTGCGAGAAACCCGACATCGCTCTTTTCGCGAGGGCAATTTCCATCCCACCCCAAGGGGTGGGGCACCGAAGCGTGATCACACAACAAGTCTTGTAGGTCGGGTTCCGAGCATTGACCATTCGTGCGAGAAACCCGACATCGCTCTTTTCGCGAGGGCAATTTCCATCCCACCCCAAGGGGTGGGGCACCGAAGCGTGATCACACAACAAGGGATCGGGCACCGAGTCTGTCGGGCAGTGTCGCCCGACCGCACGTTGTGGTCCAACCCCGCCGCTACGGTTTCTTTCCCGCGGTGGCTGTGATCCAGAGATTGGGCCGGAAGTACTTGGCCGCGGCGGCGCCCACCGAATGCACATTGACTCTTGCCAGCGCCTTGAGCAACTGACGGTCATACCCGATCTCCCGTCCCCAGTATTCATCGAGCCCCAGGTAATACGCCTGGTTGATGCGCGAAAGCTTGGCGCTCATCAGCTGCCCCCAAAGCTGATTGCACGCACTACGGATTTCGCTCTCCCTGGGGCCGTCGAGAGCCAGCTTCTCTGTCTGAAGGGCCAGACCATCGAGTGCCGACTGATAGTTCTGATACCCGGTCGCTATGCTGACCAGGTACCACCCGAATTCACGCGTGAAGTCTACTCCCGCGCCGGTCGTGTAGGCCAGCCCCTGCCGCTCTCTCAGCACTTCGTTCAGCCGCGAAGACAGAATTGACGCAGCCACCTGCAGGTCGATGGCGTCGCTCGAGGAAATCCCCGGAACCCGCCCGCCAGCGCAAATCGCTATCTGTTCCTTCTGGAGCTCATGATGAAATTCACCCGGCTCGGCTGTTGGCAGGGGCAGTGACGGTGTCGGGGACCAATTGTCGGGCGGAGATACCGAACCGAAACTCTCTCTCACCCAGGCCATGACTTCCGATGTATCCCGGCTGGTGACTATCGAGAGGATCATATTGCCGGGGGCATAGTAGTCGCGGTGAAAGTCACGCAGCGCCTGGGGAGATATCGCTGCGATTGTCGCAGCGCTGCCCATTATCGGTTTAGCGAAGGGGTGCTGATCGAACAGGGCGGCGAAATACAGGTCTCGGGCTGCCTGTGACGGTGAGCCGGCGCCTCGGCTGATCACGCCCAGCATTTCCTTGCGGACGTTTTCGATCTCGAGAGAATCGAACGCGGGGTGAAGCACCATATCGGCGAGCAGTTCGAATCCTCCTTTGGCGTAAGGCTCGATAGTCTCGAACTTGATGAAAGAAAAACTGCGGGTCGTGTAGCGATCGTCGTACGGGATCCACGGATTATCGGTGAGCGTTAGATTGGCGCCGATGGCGCCTAACTCGCGATTTAGCTGCTCGCCTGTGCGGTTGGTTGTCCCTTTGGCGAGACACCGGTTCACAAAATCGGTGATTCCGGCCTTGTCCTCCGCTTCCCAGAGCGTACGATCTTTCCCCAGTAAATTAACCGCGAACACGCGGCTCCCTTTACCGGACTTCACTAGTACGGTCAGGCCGTTGTCAAGCACCTCCCGCCGGTACACAGCCTTGTCCACAAGCTCGAACGTCACCGAATCGGTTTTCGGGTAGTCGAGTGCGATTCCCCTGGTCAGATCGTATAACGGAAACGAGGCGCTGTCGAAATACGCGTTTACGTCCTCCGACGTAGTCACTTCGGGAGTGAAGATCGCTTGCTGGGAATCGGCCGGTCTGACCACTGTCAGAATGTAATTCGATTGATCTAACCACCGTCGTGCTGCCTCCTGGCACTGGTTCCAGGTGACACTGTCCAGCCGGTCGGGATAGGATTGAATCCAGTCCCAATCGGCGACCATCATCAGGGGAGCGACAATGAACGCGTAGTAATGCAGCTTCTCGGCATTATAGATCGACTGACAGCGCACCGATGTGGTGATGCCCCTGAGGTCATCAGTGTCGGCGATATGACTGGACATCTGCGAAAGTGCGGCCAGGGTCACGCTGACAATGCTATCGCAAAACTGAGGTTTCTCAGAGATGATGGATATGTCCATTCGGGCGAACTCGGCGCAGGTGTTCAGAGACACGGTAACTTCTGTGGCTAGTGGATCATCACCGCTCTGCAGCGCGACTTTCAGCGGCGAGATCTCGTCCAGAGCGAGGTACTGAACCAGCAAATCAAAGGGAAGATAGTCGCCGGAGCCAAAACTCGGAGCTTCTATGGAGAAGTTCAGATGAGCGGATGCCACAGCCGCGATCGTGTCATACCGGTGTTGCCCGATAATGCCGCCTACTCTCTGTTTACCCTCGGCCAGTTTGCGGTGCAGGTCGCCGGGCGATGCGCCGTTTTGAGGTTTACCTCCGGGGATGCGCTCGAAAACACGCGCCAGTGTCTTCTTCATGCTCTTTGATTCGAAATCACCTATTACCAGCGCCGTCATCTTGTCCGGCGTGTAGTGGTTCTTCCAATAGGCGATGATCGCCTCGCGCTTGATGTTGGCGATAAACGGCTCGTAGCCCAGCACCGGACGGCCGTAATCGGTCTCGCCATACGCCTTCTCTCTGAAGAATGCCTCTGCCGACGCACCGGGCGAGTCGGTATCGCGCTTGATCTCCTCGATTACCACCTGCCTTTCTTTGGCCAGTTCCTCCTCAGGAAAGGTCGAATTAAAGAGCATGTCGGCCTGTACGGTCAAGCCGTACTCGATATACTGTTTGGGCATCAGCACCATGTATGCGGTGAGATCTTCGCGGGTGAACGCGTTGATGTAACCGCCCAGGTCGCGGATCGAATTACCAAGCTCCTGGCGAGTCAGATGAGTGGTGCCGTCGAATAACAGATGCTCGAGAAAGTGGGTTATTCCGTTTTCGTATTCCGATTCGTACTTGCTGCCGGAGCGCACAAAGATGACACTGGCGATCATGGGGGAGCTGTGATTCTCCACGAGAATCACTTGAAGGGCGTTGTCGAGCTTCTCGGGGCGCGACGCGGGGAAGGTTCCCTGAGCAAATGTTACAGCGAGGACCAAGGTCGATAAAAAGTGTCGATTGAATCTGAGCGATTGGGTTTTCATTGGGTCACCTGAGCGGAAATGTTCAATCCCTGCATACAGAGAATAACTTAAGTTGCCGCAACAGGTTAAGCTATCGTACGGAGTTGCCGAAGTCAAGCAGTGCAGGCTTTGGCGTTGACTAAAAACCGACCCGGCATATATTAGCCCAACTGAAATGAAAAGACTTTTCGAGATAGGTCTGTTCTGCCTCCGGGCCACGGTTGTGTCCGGGGTGATTCTCGCGCTGGTCGTATCCGGCGCGGGAGCGGCGCATCGCCTGTTTGCCGAGCGAAGTCAGCCGCGAGCCGACGAGCCGCTATCCAACTCCGCAAGCTTTAGCGGCAAACCGGACCCTCTCGAAGCTACCGGCGGGATGACTCCCGGCAGCCACCCATGGACCGAGCAATCGTTCTGGATTCAATGTAATTCGGCGCTTCCGGCGGGCGGCGACCAGCACAAGGGTCGCTCGCTGGCTTCTCAGGCCACTTCCAGCACCGTGTCTAAGGACTCCCGGATTCAGAACGAGCCGGCCGTTTGCAACACTCCGTGTCTGGTGGCATCGCAGGTAGGACACCGATTCACACTCGTGGGCGCCCGACCCTCCGGCACCAGCTAAATCTTCCCCCCCCTCGAACTGAACCTGACCGGTTCAGCATCTTAGAGTCGACGCGCCTTCGTGCCGTCGCCTGACACAGTCGTTATTTGCAGTTGTTTGAATAGAAAGGATTATGCATGTCAGCACAAAAGTGGCGTATTCTCATCACGCTGGTTCTTGTCGTGGTCGGACTGCTCGCTTTCTGGCCCACGTTCAAGCTGTGGACCATGAGTGACGCCGAACGCGAAAAAATGAACCTTGAAGAACCGGGCGAATACCTGGAGCTTCAGCAGAAAGCGATTCGTCTCGGCCTCGATCTCCAGGGCGGAATCCATGTCGTCCTGAAAGTGAAAACCGAGGAGCTCGGCCAGGAGGCCACCGCCGGTGCCGTGGAGCGGGCGATGCAGGTGATTCGCACGCGTATCGACGGCCTTGGCGTGGCCGAGCCGAACGTACAGAAACAGGGGAACGATCAAATCATAATTGACCTGCCCGGCTACACCGATGCCGACCGGGCGGAGGAGCTGATCGGTCAGATGGCGGTGCTCGAATTCAAGCTTCTCGAGAGTCATGACAACGCGACCCTGCTGTTACAGAAGATTGATTCGGTAGTTCATGCGTATGAACTGGCCAAAGCAGGTATTACCCCGACTTCGGACACGGCCGCGGCTGCCGATACGACTAAGGCCGAGGATGTCGACGTGTTGGCCGAGCTCATGGGCAAGGACACGGCCCGGGACACGTCTGATTTCGATTTCGACGAAGATCTCGGTGTATCCGAGGATCTCAATCCCCTTTCCTCCCGACTCGATCAATGGCTCTCCACGAGCCAGACCGGCACCCCCTGGCCGGGATGGTCGGTGAACAGGCGGGATCGGCAAAAAATCGAGGCCTGGCTGGCGCTGCCTGAGGTGCAACGGCTGATCCCGGTCGATGTGCAGTTCGCCTGGTCGACTCGTGTCGAGATGCGCAACCAGCGCGATGGCTGGGATCTGTACCTGCTCAAGCGCAAAGTGCAGTTCGTGGGCAAGTATCTCGAGAACATCTCGCTCCGCCGCGGGCAGATGGGCGGACACGAAGTCGATTTCCGGATCGCTTCCGAGGGTATCGGCCGGTTTGCTCAGCTCACCGGCGCCAATGTCAACAAGCCGCTGGCGGTAGTGCTTGACAACGCGGTCGAGTCCGCTCCGATTATCAATTCGAAAATTCGCGGCAACGGAACAATCACCATGGGCGGCTCCGCGACCATCGAGGATGCCGTCAACATGAAGATCGTACTCGAGGCCGGTGCTCTGCCGGCGCCGGTGGAGATTATCGAGAAGAACGTGGTCGGCGCGTCACTCGGCGCCGATTCGATCCGCAAGGGATTCTACTCCTGTCTGATCGGTCTGCTCGTGGTGCTGGTCTATATCGCGGTGTTCTACCGCATATCAGGTATCATTGCCGATATCGGCCTCCTGTTTAACATCTTCTTCCTGCTGGCTGTCATGGCCGGACTCGGGGCTACCCTGACCATGCCGGGTATCGCCGGGATCATCCTGACTATCGGTATGTCGGTCGATTCGAACATCCTGATTTTCGAGCGCATCAGAGAAGAGCTGCGCACCGGCAAGACGGTACGAGCATCGATCGACGCCGGCTATGTTCGGGCCTTTATTGCGATTTTCGACTCGCACGTGACCACGCTCATAACGGCGCTGGCGCTGTTCTTCTTTGGATCGGGGCCCATCCGCGGGTTTGCGGTCACCCTGTTCTGGGGTGTCTCCATCTCGCTGTACACGGCGTACGTGATCACGAAGGTTATCTTCGATGTCCGCAAGGCCTACCAGAAACTGAGTATATAGGTGGAAAGGCGAGAAAAACATGCTTAAGATAGTACCCGATACCAATATCAATTTCATCGGCATGCGCAAGTATGCGTATTTGCTGTCCGGTGTGATGCTCGTGCTCGGTTTGATCGCGTTCGTGATGACCGCCATGGGCAACGCCAATATGGGAATCGATTTCACCGGCGGCGTCATGCTCAAGGGGCACTTCCAGGATCCGGTGGAGATCGACAATCTTCGCGCGGCGCTTACCGGCGCTTTCTCCGACGCAGCCGTAACCGAGCTGACCGATTTCAGCAAACCGAATGCCTATATCATCAAGTGGAAACTCGAGGCCGAGCCCGGGGTCAAGCAGGAATCGTCGGCTATCAAGAACCTGCTGGCCGAGAAGTTCCCGACCAATCCCTTCACGGTGATCTCGGAGCACACCATCGGCCCGGCCGTGGGCGAGGATCTTCGGCGCGACGCGATCTGGGCGGTGCTCATCTCCGTGGCAGGCATTCTGGGATACATCTGGGTCCGGTTCGATTTCCGCTTCGGCGTGGCCGCGACCGCGGCGACCATGCACGACGTGCTCGGCGTACTCGGTATATGCTACCTCATATCAACCGAGTTCAACCTGCTGTACATCACGGCTCTGCTGACCATGGCGGGCTATTCGCTGACCGACAAAGTGGTAGTGTTTGATCGCATTCGCGAGAACCTGCAGAAGTACCGCAGCCGCAGCGAATTCGTGCATGCGGTGAACCGGTCGATCAACGAGGTTCTGTCGCGCACGATCAACACCGGTATGTCGGTGCTGATTGTGTTGATCATTCTGTTCAACTTCGGCGGCGAGGTGTTGCAGGGGTTCTCGCTGGCCATGATCTTGGGCATCTTGATATCGACCTACGGATCGATATTTGTGGCCAGCCCTATCATGGTGGAGTGGGAAGCCCGTCGCCCGAGCCGGTTTAAGTAATCAGCAGCAGTGAATCGTGGGCGGCAGACCTCCCGGTCTGCCCCCGTGAGCCAGTCGTGCCCGGCACAGTGCAGAAGCGCGGGGTCCTCATCTTCCACGATGCGAAACGTGCCCGGCAGATGCCCTCATCTGCCGGCTCGTGGCGATGAGCCCACGATCAGTGACGTCACAGTACTCGTCGATGCTAAGTTCATCTCCGGCGCCTGTATGGGCGTCTTGCCTTGTCTCACCGAGGCTGACATTAACCAATCGGGTGGGTCTGGGCCTTCCTGCGACGACATCTCCATAGGAGACATCACCGTTCTCATTGATTATTTGTTCATTACGGGATCCACGCTGAGCCTGGCGAGTTGCCTGTAGGGTCACGGAACCCATGGCAGGTTTGAAGCAGGCCTGCCCTGCAAATCTGCTTGTATGTTCGTGCGGCGTGTGGCAGATTTGAAGCAAACCTGCCCTGCGAGCTATGAACGAAGTCAAGAAAATCGTCATCATTTCCGACGGCACCGGGCGAACTGCCAAGCGTCTGATGGACGCCGTGCTGGTACAATACCACGAGTCGGATCTTACGTATTCAGTGGCAAATATATTCCCCCAGGTGCGGCGTCGGAAAGAACTGGATAAAATACTCGCGGAACTCGATCCTTCATCGTTAGTGATCTACTCCATCATCTCGACCGATCAAGCCGATTACTTTGACAAGGAACTCGCCCGCCGGAAGATTCTGCATCTCAACGTCCTCCGCCCGATGCTTGACACCATGTCCAAGTTTCTCGGCGTACACCCCGAGTACCGTCCCGGGCTGCTGCACGTGGTCGATGATCGCTACTATCAGAAAGTCGACGCGATCGGCTACACTGTGGAACACGACGATGGCCGTGGCGCAGCTATCGCTGAAGCGGATATAGTGCTCGTGGGCCCATCGCGGAGCTGCAAAACGCCGATAAGCATGTACCTGGCCTGCAACCACGGCCTTCGCGTGGCCAACACGCCCATATTCCAGGATCCGAATGTCACCCAGAGCATGCTCGACCGCCTTCGCGCCGCGCAAGCCGGGCGCATTGTCGGACTGCTGATGCAGCCGGAGACGCTCACGCGAGTGCGTGAACACCGACTGGCCATGCTGGCGAAACAGGATCGATACCAGGCGCAGATTGACGGCTACTGCGATATCCGCCAGGTGGCAGGCGAGTTTCGGTACTGTCGCGACCTGTACGTCGTGCAAGGATGGCACGCGGTCGATGTGACCCGCCGGGGGATCGAAGAGGTCTCACAGGAGATTATCGAATTGCTTGACCTGAGCATGTAGGTTGAAACGAGGATGCGTCGGCCCGTTTCGACAGCGCTCAGTAGCCCACCTTCTAGCGCTCGGTGGCCCACCGTTAAGGGCTCGGTGGCCCACCCGCGATTTCCTCTAACTCACCACTCCGTGAATCGTGCGCCGCCGTTTATCCGAAGAACTGCCTCAAGATATCGGCGCCGCTCTCCCAGAAAACCAGAATCACGCCCATCAGCGCGCCGCCGGCCACAATACCCGAAGCCACCGGGAACAGGTATTCCTCGCAATTCGCCGCATTCTTCTTCTGCCAGGCGTAGCCAATCACCGCACCGATAAAGAACAGCAGGCCGTAGAACCACTGGAACACCCAGGCCAGCCCGACACCGGCCGCTGACGGAATCCACTGCTGCTGCCGGGGAAACAGGCGCGAGAGCAGCGGCAGGATGATACCCACCAGGCCGCCGATCACGATCGCCCATATCTTCACCGGGTGCATCGTGCTAAGACCGAGCGCCATCGCCTCGGCCACACCCTTCCAGGTCTGCGCCGCCGGTGCGGGGAACTGGTCCGTGCCCAGCACGGTGGCATCGGGGACAAGGATACGGAAAGCTGCCACGGTCACGAGGGTTCCTATGAAAATACCGGCAAACTGTGCGATGAACTGCTTGCGTGGGTGTGCCCCAAGAAGATACCCGCTCTTAAGGTCGGTAAGCAGGTCGGCCGAGGATGTCGCCGCGCCGGCCGTGATATTCGCCGACATCAGGTTCACGTTCATGTTCCCCGGTGAGAGTGCACCGAAAGTCAACTGTGTGATCTTGCCCATTGCTCCCACGGGAGTGGTGTCGGTCTCGCCGGTCACTCGGCACGCCACCAGGGCCAGCGCGAAACTGAGAATCACTGCGACAAAACTCTGCCAGTAAGGCATAGCAAACGTATGGTGCGCGAGAATTGCCAGTGCGACCAGCGCCACGATCTGCCCGAACAGAAACCAGGAGCCGGGAGTCTCGATTGCAGCGAGTTCGTCGCGCTTCCTGCCCCCACGCTTGAAGACCATGTCACCGAGACCTCGGAACGCGCTCAGGGCACTCCGCCACTGGAAGAACACTGAAAGAATCCCCGATGTCACCATGCAGGCCGTCCCGCCCCAGAGTGTCCACTGCACCAGGGTGCGGAAACCGGTCGCGCCGCTCGCTTCGGGGACATACGCCTGCACCAACGGGACGAAGATCATCCAGCAAAGAATCGACCCGACAAACATGCTGATGGCCACCCGCATCCCCACAAACATTCCGGCGGCAATAAAAATAGGATCCCATGCGAATGTCACCGTCCGACCAATCCAGGCGTCGCCCAACGTAGCTGAGTTCAACTTGCCGACAAGGGTCGATATCTGGAGAGCTTCAAAGCGGGCGCTGATCAGACGAAGACCGTCAGTAAGGAAAGCGCTCACCATTGCCAACAACCCGGCGATGCTCAGAGCCCGTGCCGAACGCATCCCCTTCTGACCTGTGGCATGAAGCGCCCTCAGTGTCTCGGCCGCCGCGATTCCACTGGGGAAACGAAGCTGTTCGACATTGATCATCTGCCGTTTCATGGGTACAGCCATGGTAACGCCGAGAATGGCGACAAAGAAGACCCAGGCGAGCATGATAGATAAAGGAAGGGTGGCATTGTTAATCATGATATAGGCGGCAAAGGCCGAGATCAGGGTCCCGCCGGTCGAGTAACCCGCTGCGCTGGCCGTGGATTGCATGCAGTTGTTTTCCAGAATCGTCATCTGCGTGCGGGCGATCCTCATCTTGTAGAAGCCGGTCCAGATGGCGTAAGATAGAATGCACGCCGTGATAGCGACCCCGAACCCCCATCCGGCCTTCAGTCCGATGTAGATATTAGTCAGCGAGAGTATGCCGCCCAGCACCCATCCCATGATAATTGCCCGCCAGGTGAGTTGCTTGATTCTGTCGCCACGTCCGATGTAGCACTTCTCGTACCACTGGCGCTCGATTTCCTCCGGCGTGCCTTTGAAGCCGTCGACCGGGAGCTCATAGTTTTCATAAGCGTCGTGTGGGGCCGCCGCCTTGTCAGACTCTGACGGCGCCTTTGCCTGGGGGTGTGTTGACATAGACTCTATCTCCTTACGAGTTACGCGGATTACATGTCTGATAGGATATTGAATTCGTCGCACGTAGCGGGCCGACTGTGCGGAACACGGGGTTGGAGTTGTCGGAAACTAACATATTTCAGCCAAACCATCGTTAGAATACAGCCAACTCTTCCCGTTGTCCAGAGGCTATTTCTTTCTATTGCATTCCGATACTCGACCGCAAAACCACATTACAATCACATGCAGGCACGAACTGTATGGGCGCCGGTCGCTTATGCGAACGTAAAGCAGCTTCAAACTTGTGAAATCTGTCACAATTTCCTTACGTCCCTCAGAATGAAAAACTACCACTTGTCGATTATACTTGTGCTAATCTTTGTCGATACCTATCCTAAAGTCGCCGATGTGGTCACCTTTCGCCTTTGGGCATCGGGTGATAACCGCAGACTTTAACGCGGAGTGAACGCTGAAATGTTTGAGCGCTCGAGGCCCCTCCAATCTTCGCACTTCTCGTTTCCAATTCACCCGGGATCCCGTTGACCTATAGGCCATAATACATGACAGCCCAAAACAAATACCCTCTGGCAGCACGGTTCAGCCTCGACCCGGACCGTTTCCAGCAACTGCTGGATTCGCTGATCGCACAGAAATACGCCGTATTCGGCCCGACTGTTGGGCAGAACGCCGTCACCTATAGTCAGATCACATCGATACAGCAAATGCCAATCGGGTGGTCCGATGAGCAAAACGGCGGGCATTACCGTCTGTCAAAATCGTCGCGACCGGCTCTGTTTGACTATGTGGTCGGGCAGCACAGTTGGAAGCACGTGCTTTACCCGGCCTTTGGTAAACTCTGGTCGGCCACGAAGAACGAGCGCGGTTTCGAAGTCAAAGCCCCGTCGGAAAACGGGAAGCCAAAGGTCGCCCTTCTGGGTGTCCGCCCTTGCGAATTGAAAGCGCTGGCGATTCACGATCAGATTCTCACCGGCGGCGAGTTCGAAGACCCGTTCTATCGCAAGATACGGAGCGAGGCGCTTATTATAGCTGTCAATTGCGCTCGCCCCGGAGGGACCTGTTTCTGCGCCTCGGTGGGAACCGGCCCCAAAGCGTACGCGGGATTCGATCTGGCGCTGACGGAGGTCTTTCACGACGGCACGCACGGTCTGATAGTCGAGATCGGCTCGAAACGCGGCGAAAAGCTCGCCGCCGGGCTCGACTTGCCCCCCGCCACAGAGGCTGAAACCGCCGCCGCGCAGCAGACATCTGATCAGGCGGCAAAAGCGATGGGGCGGCGGCTCGATACAAATCAACTCAAAGAGCGGCTGTATGCCAATTTCGACAATACCAACTGGGACAAGATCGCCGAGCGCTGCCTTACCTGTGGCAATTGCACGATGGTCTGCCCCACTTGTTTCTGTGTCAACATTCAGGACACCACCGACCTCACCGGCACCCAGGCCGAACGGGAGCGGCGCTGGGACTCCTGCTACTCGGTAAACTTTTCATATATCCACGGCGGCAGCATTCGCACATCGCCGTATGCCCGCTACCGGCAATGGCTGATGCACAAGCTGGCGTACTGGCAGGATCAGTTCGGAGTGATCGGGTGTGTCGGCTGCGGGCGGTGCATCACCTGGTGCCCGGTGGGGATAGATATCACTGAGGAAGCCGCGGTCCTGACCACAGAGGACCGGCATACAAGACATTGATCAACTGAGCATAAGGGCAAAGCAATGGAAAATCTCGAGAGAATCTTGAGTGAGCACCCCTTCTTCAAGGGTTTGAATCAAGGACAAATAGCGTTGCTGACCGGATGCGCTTCAAACGTCGTTTTCAAACCCGGCCAGTTCGTGTTTCGCGAGGGTGAACCGGCTGATCATTTCTATTTTATCCGAGAGGGAAAAGTGCAGGTCGAGACGCACATTCCCCAAAAGGGGACGGTGACCATACAAACCCGGTCCGGCGGTGAAGTTTTCGGCTGGTCCTGGCTGGTACCGCCGTATCGCTGGCATTTCGATGCCCGCGCAGTGGAGCTGACCCGCGCCCTGGCCATGGATGGAAAGTGCCTGCGCACCAAGTGCGAGGACGACCACCATATCGGCTACGAGATCATGAAGCGCTTCCTGCTGGTCATTGCCGAGCGCCTCGAAGCCACCAGACTGCAACTTATGGACGTGTACGGCCATGGCTCCAATAGCTGAAAAGCTCTTGCACACTGACCTGGCCGGCCCGATGACGACCGAGCCGTTTGTCATCCGCCGTGTCGTCAAAGAAACGGCGGATACGTTCACGCTCGATCTCGAGAGCGGCGACAGCTCCCGCGAATTCACTTTCCGACCCGGTCAGTTCAACATGCTCTATGTGTTCGGTGTCGGTGAGGTGCCGATTTCGATCAGCGGCGATCCGACCAAACCGGCCGTGTTAACTCACACGACGCGCGAGGTCGGCGCGGTCACCCGCGGTATGCGTCGTCTCAAACCAGGCGATACGCTCGGCGTCCGGGGGCCGTACGGAACCGCCTGGCCGGTCGGAGAAGCCGAAGGGAGCGACGTTGTCGTCGTCGCCGGTGGTATCGGACTCGCCCCGCTGCGGCCGGTGGTTTATCATCTTCTCGCTCATAGGCAGAAATACGGCAAGGTAGTGTTGCTCTACGGCACGCGCACGCCGGAAGATATCCTGTTCCGCAAGGAGCTGGAGCGCTGGCGCTCGAGGTTTGACCTGGAAACCCACCTGACCGTCGATCGCGCCACCGGCCCTTGGCACGGCAATGTCGGCGTCGTCACGACCCTAATAGCGCGATCACCGTTCGATCCCCAGAACACTCTCGCCATGGTCTGCGGCCCCGAAGTCATGATGCGCTTCACCGTGCTGGAACTGGAACGCCGGGGACTGGATGAAAAGCGCATCTACCTTTCGATGGAGCGCAACATGAAATGCGGGATCGGCCTTTGCGGCCACTGCCAGCTCGGACCGCGCTTTGTCTGCAAGGACGGCCCGGTGTATCGGTGCGACGGCATCCGCGAAGTCTTCTCCAGGAGGGAGCTCTGAGATGGCCACGGCAAAGAAACCCAGGCTGGCGGTGTGGAAATTCGCCTCTTGCGACGGCTGCCAGTTGTCGCTGCTCGATTGCGAGGAGGAGTTGTTGGCGGTGGCGGCGAATGTGACCATTGCCAATTTTCCCGAAGCCTCGCGAGCCGTCATGAAAGGACCTTACGAGATCTCGCTCGTGGAGGGATCCATCACCACCTCGCACAACGCCGAGCGGATTCACAGTATCCGGCGGTCATCGAAAGTCCTGATCACGATCGGCGCCTGCGCCACGGCGGGCGGGATTCAAGCCCTGCGCAATTTCAAAGACGTGAAGGATTTCGTCAAAGTGGTCTATGCCCATCCCGAGTACATCGAGACCCTGGGCAAGTCAACGCCGATAGCGGACCACGTGTTTGTCGATTTTGAGCTGCGCGGCTGTCCGATCAACAAGTATCAGCTGGTCGAGGTTATCAGCGCCTATCTGAGCGGCCGGAAACCCAACATCCCCACCAGCAGCGTCTGCATGGAGTGTAAACGTCGCGGCAACGTATGCGTGATGGTGTCCACCGGCCAGACCTGCATGGGGCCGGTGACCCAGGACGGCTGCGGCGCGCTCTGCCCGTCGTACGAACGCGGCTGCTTTGCCTGTTTCGGCCCGAAAGAATCGCCCAACACGGCGTCACTGGCCGCCTGGTTTGACAAACTCGGCGCCGATAAGAATGAAGTAATGCGGGCTTTCCGCAGTTTCAACGCCTTCGCCGAACCGTTCCGCAAACAGAGTGAGCTTTATGAAGAATAAGACGATCAAGGTCGACTACCTCGCCCGCGTCGAAGGCGAAGGGCGGCTGCTCGTGAAGATCAAGAACGACAAGGTCTCCGAGGTACAATTCAACATAATCGAACCGCCGCGGTTTTTCGAGGCCTTCCTTCAGGGGCGGCAATACACGGAAGCGCCGGATATAACGGCCCGCATCTGCGGAATCTGCCCGATCGCCTACCAGATGAGTTCATCGCACGCGATGGAACAGGCTTGCGGGGTGAGAGTCGACGGAGCGCTGCGGCAGTTGCGCCGCCTGATTTACTGCGGCGAGTGGATCGAATCCCACGCCCTTCACATATACTTGCTGCACGCGCCTGATTTTCTAGGCTACGAAGACGCACTCCTGATGGCCAAAGATCACGGGGCGCTGGTGGAAAGAGCCCTCAGACTAAAGAAGATCGGAAATGATCTGATGGTGCTGTTGGGCGGGCGGGAAATTCACCCGATCAACACGAGGGTGGGCGGCTTCTACAGTCTGCCGCCCCGCGATAAGCTCCAGGCGCTCATCGGGCCGCTCGAGTGGGCGCTGGAATTTGCCCTGGAAACAGTCAAATTCACAGGCGGTCTGCCGTTTCCGGAATTCGAACGCGATTACGAGCTGGTATCACTCCGCCATCCCGATGAATACCCCATCACCGAGGGACGGATCGTATCAGACAAGGGCATCGATATTGAGACCAGCGAATTCCTCAACGTATTCGAGGAAGAGCACGTCCCGCACTCAACGTCGCTTCACGCGCGCGTAAAAGCCCGCGCCGACTATCTGACCGGCCCCCTGGCGCGCTACAATAACAACTATGACAAACTGCCGGAGATCGCCCGCAAGGCCGCCGGCGAGGCCGGACTGGGTGCAACCTGCCTCAACCCGTTCAAGGGGATTATCGTACGGGCAGTCGAGACCGTGTTCGCCTGCCATGAGGCGCTTGAAATCATCAGGGCCTATCAAGAGCCTCCTCATCCGTATATAGACGTCCGGCCGCGCGCCGGTGTCGGCCATGGCTGCACCGAGGCGCCGCGCGGCATCCTGTATCATCGCTACCAGATCGATGACCAGGGGTTCATCAAAGCGGCCCGCATCATTCCACCTACCTCGCAAAACCAGAAAGCGATCGAGCTTGACCTGCGCGGTTTCGTTGAAAAGAACCTCCACCTGCCGCAGGACAAGCTCACCTGGCAGTGTGAACAGGTGATCCGCAACTACGACCCCTGCATCTCCTGCTCCTGTCATTTCCTGAAGCTCGTAATCGAGCGGGAAGGGCGTGTAGAAACATGCAGCCTGAATCAAGCCATGTAGTTATCGGGCTCGGCAACGAGTTCCGCAGCGATGACGGCGGCGGCCCGACCGCCGCCCGGCGGGTGGGGCGACTCTGCGGCAGGCGGGTGCAGGTGATCGCGCCGCTCACCGACGGCGCCGGACTGGTCATGCTCTGGGGCGAGGTCGAACTGGTTATTCTGATTGACAGTGTCAAATCCGGTTCGCCGCCCGGCACGGTTTTTCGCTTCGAGCCGCTGCGCGAAGAGATCCCTGAAGAGGTGTTCCACCCTACCACTACCCACCGCTTCAGCGTATCGCAGATTATCCGCCTGGCGCGGGTGCTCGGACGCCTGCCGAAACAGCTCATCGTATACGGTATCGAGGGCGTCGATTTCGACTACGGCACAACCATGTCTCCGGCGGTGGCCGCTGCCGCCATCGAAGTAGCCGACCGAATCGCGGCAGAAATCATGCAGTTCTCCCATGAAACCGCCGCTTGTTGACAACCGCCGTGCCGGGCGTGTGACGGACATCGATCCGGCGGCTACACAACACCTGCGAATCAGGATCAGCGGCCACGTGCAGGGGGTCGGTTTCCGGCCCTTCGTGTACCGCCTCGCGCAGGACATAGGCCTCAAAGGTACCGTGCGGAACACCAGCGACGGGGTCACTGTCGACATTCAGGGCGACTCCGTAAGCACGGATCGGTTCTGTGACTGTCTGATTTCGCAGCTACCACCACATGCCTCGGTAAGCCGGTTGGATACGATTTCGCTGCCGCCGGCTGAGTTCGACGGGTTCACAATTGAGAATAGTGACGATCAAGGCTCGGCTGCGGCCACGGTCATGCCTGATCTGGCGGCCTGCCCCGAGTGCGTGCAAGAGATATTCGACTCCGCCAATCGGCGCTATCGCTATCCGTTCACGAACTGCACGCGTTGCGGCCCGCGCTACAGCATTATCGAAGCGGTGCCGTATGATCGCCCGCGCACGACGATGAAGCGCTTTACCATGTGTGATGACTGCCGCGCGGAATACGAAAACCCCGAGGACCGTCGCTTCCACGCCCAGCCCAATGCCTGCCCGGTCTGTGGGCCGCATCTGGAACTGTGGGACTGCCAAGGCGGAGTGATTGCCCGGCATGACCAGGCTTTTGGGGCAGCCTGCGATGCGATCAGGCGGGGATTGATAGTCGCGCTTAAGGGAATAGGCGGGTTTCAGTTGCTTGTCGATGCGCGCAACGATGCCGCCGTGAACCGCCTGCGCGAACGAAAGCATCGCCCCTCGAAGCCATTCGCCCTCATGTTTCCCGACCTCGAACATGTAAGAGAGTTTTGCGTTGTGTCAGCAATCGAACAAGACGTTCTGCTCTCCGCCGCCTCTCCGATTGTCCTGTTGCACCGCAGGCCAACTGTCGACACCTCGCATCCCCGACTGATGCCGATCTTGAAAAGTGCCCGGCAGATGCCAATCCTGAAACGTGCCCGGCAGATGCCCTCATCTGCTGGCTCGTATTACACGCCCCACATCTCCGAGAGCGTCGCCCCGCACAACCCGTACCTCGGCGTCATGCTCCCCTACACCCCGCTGCATCACCTCCTCATGCACGACCTGGGCACTCCGATAGTCGCCACCAGCGGCAACCCGTCTGAAGAACCGATCTGTACCGATGAACACGACGCACTGCGAGAACTTGGCGCTATAGCCGATCTCTTTCTCATACATGACCGCCCGATCGCCCGGCCTCTCGATGACTCAGTCGTGCACGTGGTCATGAACCGTCCGTCGATTATTCGCGCCGCGCGTGGGTACGCTCCGGTGAGCGTCAGTATCGACTCTGCCGCGCCGCCTTGCCTGGCCACCGGCGCGCACTTGAAGAACACGATCGCGTTCACATCCGGGGCGCAGATCGTAATCAGCCAGCATATCGGCGACCTCTCCGGACCGAAATCACGTGTGGCCATGCAAGCGGCAATCGATTCATCGCAGAATCTCTACTCAATTAAGTTCCATCTGGCCGCCTGTGATGTGCACCCCGACTATCACTCCACCCAGGTCGCCGGGCGTACTGACGGCGATGCCCTCGCGGTGCAGCATCACTACGCCCACGTGCTGTCGTGCATGACCGAGCATGGCTTGACGCCGCCGGTGCTGGGTGTCTCATGGGACGGCACCGGGCTTGGTACGGACGGCGCCATCTGGGGCGGCGAGTTCCTCCGGATCACGGAGTCCGGTTTCGAGCGGATGGCCCATCTTCGAACTTTTCCTCTCCCCGGCGGCGACAAAGCGATCACGGAACCGAGGCGTTCGGCGCTTGGCGTTCTCTATGAAATCTGGGGCACCGAAGTCGCCAACTGTGGAGATCTGGCGCCCATTCAGCAGTATCCGGAGTCTGACCTCAACGTAATCCTGCGCATAATTGCACAGGACGTCAACACGTTTAAGACGTCGAGTGCGGGGCGCCTGTTCGACGCTCTCGCCTCGCTGCTGGGCCTGGCCCAGGTGAACACTTTCGAGGGCGAAGCCGCCATGCAGGTGCAGTTCGCCGCTGAGCGCAGCCGCTACTGCAACCCCTATCCGTTTACACTCGTGGTTCGCGACGGCGCCGCCATACTCGACTGGGAACCGATGGTGCAGGCGGCAATCGACGAACTGCGCAACAAGACATCGGCTGACACTATCGCCGCGCGCTGCCATAGCACGCTTGTGGAGATGATTGTCGCTGTGGTGAAGTCATCAGACATCAGATCGATCGTACTTACCGGCGGCTGTTTCCAAAATCGACTTCTGCTTGAACGCGCCGCGCAGCGCCTCGTATCATTGGGGAGGCAGGTCTACTGGCATGAGCGGGTTCCGACTAACGACGGCGGTATTTCTCTCGGCCAGGCGGCCGCCCTGGTGAACAAGATACGGAAAGTCTGATCGTTATGTGCCTGGCCGTACCTGGAAAGATCGTGAGCGTGGACAACGCCGATAGTATCGTGCGCAGCGGCCGAGTCGATTTCGGGGGCGTTATCCGAGAGGTCAGCCTGGCTTGTGTGCCCCAGGCCGGGATCGGCGATTACGTGCTGGTGCACGCCGGGTTCGCCCTGAGCGTGGTTGACCCGGAGCAGGCCCGTATTACGCTCGACTACCTGCAGGCTGTCTCCGGGGAAGCCGATTCTGCGCGGGAGCGAAGATGAAGTTTATCGACGAATACCGTGACCGCACGCTGATAGAACACTACCTGCGGGCAATCTCTCGACGGGCGTCTGGTACCTGGACAATTATGGAAGTCTGCGGCGGTCAGACTCACGCTATTCTGAAACATGGTATCGACCGCCGCCTGCCGCACACGATACGCCTCATCCACGGCCCCGGCTGCCCGGTCTGTGTTACGCCGAACGAGACAATCGACCAAGCGATCGAGATCGCCCTTCGTCCGGAAGTTGTCTTTTGCACTTTCGGGGACATGCTGCGCGTGCCCGGCGGCCTGACCGATCTGATGACGGCGCGGGCGCGCGGCGCCGATATCCGCATGGTATACTCGCCGCTCGAAGCAGTCAGCCTTGCCAGGGCTAATCCTGGTCGGCAGGTGGTATTTTTCGCGATCGGTTTCGAGACCACCGTCCCGGTAGTAGCCACCGCGGTCATGCAGGCCGCCGCCGAGCAGCGTCGCAACTTCACGATTCTTGCCGCCCAGGTGCGTATACCGGCGGCGATGACTGTCATATTGGGAACGCAGCCGCGCACAGTCGACGCCTTCCTCGCGCCCGGCCACGTGTGCACGGTCACCGGCGCAGGCGAATACGCTGACATTGTCGGGAAGTATCGCGTGCCTATAGTCATCACCGGCTTTGAACCGGTCGACCTGCTTCAAGGAATATACATGGCGGTCAAGCAGTTGGAACACGGTAAAGCCGAATTGCAGAATCAATACGCCCGTGCCGTCCGTGCAGACGGCAACCGGCTAGCAAAACAACGAATGGAAAGAGCATTTCAACCCACCGATCGCCAATGGCGCGGTCTCGGACTGATACCCGCGAGCGGCCTTGCGCTAAGAGAAGAGTACGCTGATTTCGATGCCGTGCGGCGCTTCGCCCCAGCCACTCGTGCTTCCAATACCAACGATACCTGTTGCGGGCAGGTATTGAGTGGCGCGATGAAGCCCCCCGCATGCCCTGATTTCGGTTCGCGCTGTTCGCCGGACACTCCAATCGGCCCGTGCATGGTCTCGTCCGAGGGCGCCTGTGCCGCGTACTACCGTTATCGGGAGTGCCAGGTGTGAACAACGACTCCCGCATCCTGCTCGCTCACGGCGGCGGCGGCCGCCTGTCCTGGCAGTTAATCCGCGAAATCTTCGTCCCGGCCTTCGGAGACACCGAGTTCGATGCCTCCCACGATGGTGTCATTCTCGAAATGCCTGTAACCCGCCTCGCCTACACTACTGATTCGTTTGTCGTGCGGCCGCTCTTCTTTCCCGGCGGAGATATTGGAAAGCTGGCCGTATGCGGTACCGTTAACGATCTCGCCATGTGCGGTGCTGAACCGCTTTATCTTTCCGCGGGTTTCATTCTCGAAGAAGGCCTGGAAATGGATGTGCTGCGTCGCGTGGTCCAGTCAATGGCCGAAACTGCTCGCCAGGCACGAGTGCGTATTGTCACCGGCGACACCAAAGTAGTCGAACGCGGCCAAGCCGATCAGATGTTCATCAATACCACCGGTGTCGGTTTGGTCGAACACACTCTAAGTATCGGCCCGAAGCAGATCAGGCCGGGCGACCGGGTTATTCTGAGCGGTGATATCGGCCGCCACGGGATTGCAGTCATGGCCTCACGGGAGGGATTGTCGTTCGAGACGACTATTGAGAGCGACTGTGCGCCGCTGAACGAGATAGTCTACCAACTCCTCATGGAAGGTGTCGAAATTCACTGCCTGCGCGACCTGACCCGCGGGGGCATCGCCTCGGCGCTCGTGGAAATTGCCTCAACATCGAGACTGCGCATTGAACTGCGCGAAGACCTCATTCCGGTGAGCGAGCCGGTGGCCGCGGCCTGCGAACTGCTGGGGTTTGATCCGATGTATGTAGCTAACGAGGGTCGATTCATATTGATGCTGCCGGAGGTTGACGTGTCCACGGCGCTTCAGATCATGCACCATCATCCCCTGGGCCGCGACGCGATCATCATCGGTGAAGTCAGCGACACACCAGACGGCCTGGTGACGCTGCGCACGCTCTCCGGCGCCGACCGCGTGGTCGAGATGTTCACCGGCGAGCAACTGCCGCGCATTTGTTAGTCTGTGACATGAATCCTCTGGTGGCCCAGCATTTAGAGGCTGTCTCAAAACCTCGATCTGTTGCGGCAGGTCTTGCTTCGGGCCCGACTCGCTCCGTGGGTCGGGCTCGAAGTGTGACCTGACGCCGTTGATCTGTAGCGGGTTAAGCGCGTCAGTTCACACTCCTTTTGCCTCATTCAACGGTCAAGGCAAAAGGGGCAAGAACTGACGCAACAGTAATGGCGTCTTTTGAGACAGCCTCCGTTGGATGGGGTACCGGATCACAACACGCAAACTTCTCCCCCCAACCGCGCGTCACCGCTTCTTCTTCTCGCCCGATGCCCTTACCAGCCACTCGTACCATACGGGCAGCCCTTCCCCGGTACGGCAAGACAACTCGAGTATCTCCAGACCGCCGTTGATCTGCCACGCGTTCTTCTTCACCCGATCCAGATCAAAATCCGACTGTCCCAGTAAATCGGTTTTGTTGATGATCATCACCGACGCGCGCCGAAACATCGCCGGGTACTTCAGCGGCTTGTCGTCCCCCTCGGTCGTGCTGATTAACACCACCTTCATATCCTCGCCGAGATCATAGCTCGACGGACACACTAAGTTGCCGACATTCTCGACAAAGAGCACGTCACACGCCGATAGGTCCATGCCAGCCATCGCCTGTTGTATCATGCGGGCATCGAGATGGCACGCCCCGCCGGTGACAATCGGCCGCACCAGGCGCGCCCCGGCGGCTTCGAGCCGACGGGCGTCGTTCTCGGTCTGCACGTCGCCTGCGATCCCCACCATCTTCAACCGTCCGCTCAGTTCACGAAAGGTTCGCTCCAGAAGGCTGGTCTTGCCCGACCCGGGCGAACTGACCAGATTAAGCGCCAGAATCCGTTTCTCGGCCAGAAGCTGCCGGATTTCGGCCGCTATTCGGTCGTTTTCCTTCAGCACCTTCTCATTTAAGTCTATGCGCGTGGTCATACGCGTGGGTTTCCTTCGGTAAGATACGATGTAACATACCTGTCGCCGACCCGTCTTGCAAGCGACTCGGAAGCATCACGCGCCCGCTGGTAGCCCACAGCTTGCTGTTGGTTGTTCGCATCTGAACAGAACTTCATTGTCAAAACCACGTCTCAGGCCAACGCGTTCGACTCAGGGGTTTTGACCTGCATTGCTCAACATTGCTGAAGTTGGCGCACGAGGACGTACACCAACCACAATCCCGATTGATCGGCAGGGCTCTGTCCCTGCCGCCCCGGATCACGGCAAGCTCGGATGCCCGCCTATCGCAATTCAGCGGATGGGCCACCTCCCACGCTAATAACATGGGCCTGCCCACGTACCACGCCGGCCCATACACCCGGCCCAGGTTTACCAGCAAAGTCGCCATAATAGACCAATTAAGTCTTGTAACATGCGACTCAATCCAGATGGTCTGCGCAAAGTAATCCACTTTTCCTTGACATCAGTATAGTTTGAATCGTACCATCTCCGAGCAACCTCTTACCGGAGGCGAGAAATGAATTACCCTTTCTGGGATATTGACATCGGTTACGGCTGGCTCATGGGCGGGATCGCCATCGTCCACGTCTTCATCTCGCACTTTGCCATCGGTGGCGGCCTTTACCTGGTTCTGGCCGAAAGCTCTGCGCGTAAACTCAATGACTCCTTTCGCCTGGAGTTTCTTCAGAAATTGAGCAAATTCTTTGTGCTGGTTTCGGTCGTATTCGGCGCCCTGACCGGGGTCGGCATCTGGTTCATAATCGGCCTCATAAATCCGGCGGCCACTGAGGTGCTGATTCACAACTTTGTCTGGGGCTGGGCGACCGAGTGGACATTCTTCGTTGTGGAAATCTCCGCCGCCATACTCTACTTCTATGGCTGGAAGACAATGTCCGCTCGGAACCATCTGATAATCGGATGGATATACTTCATTGCCGCCTGGCTGTCCCTGGTGGTCATCAACGGCATCATCACCTACATGCTCACGCCCGGCGAATGGCTGCAGACCGGGGACTTCTGGGACGGGTTTCTCAACCCGACTTACTGGCCGTCGGTCTGGTTCCGCACAGGGATCTGCATTATGCTCGCGGGGCTGTACGCACTGCTGGTTGCGTCGTTTTTCAAAACCGATCACTCTAAAACATCGCTTGTGCGCTACAACGCCGTGTGGGCGTTGGTTGGCCTGGCCATCATGTTCCCCACCTTTCGTTGGTATTTCAGCAACATCCCGGGAACGATCCGTGAGACCGCCGCCGAGGCGATGCCGGTCGTGACGGCCCGTATTAGTGAAGGCTGGTGGCTGGGCGGGGCTATCGCGATTATGATCATTCTGTTCGGGCTGGCTTTGCCGAGATTTTTCGGGCGGCCAGTCGCTGTTGTCGTCATGATTCTCGGCCTGCTCTGGTTCGGAGAGTTCGAGTGGATGCGCGAGGCTATCCGCAAACCATATGTCGTGCACGGGTACATGTACGGGAGCGGCATCGAAGTGGCCGAGTTGGAATCACTTCGGTCCGACGGCCTGCTGCCGCGGCTTGCTTATCGCACCGGCGACAACGGCGCCGATCTTTTCCGCCGGGCCTGTCGAAGCTGCCACACCATGACCGGCTACAACGCCCTGAAGCCCCGATTCGATGGAACCGACCAGGAGTTCATCGCGGCGATGATCCGTGGGGTCGGGGTGATGCGCGGCAACATGCCGCTCTATCCCGGCACCGAGACCGAATCACAGTTGATCGCGGTGCATATCTACAATCAAGTCGATAAACGTCCGCTGGGCGAAATCTACGGCCTGACTGGAGCGGAGCTTGGTCGTAAGGTCTACGATATTCGCTGCGGCAGTTGTCATGAAGTGGGCGGTTTCAACGACAAGTCGTCATCAATGGTAGGCCTTGGCGACGACGAGTATAACGATCTACTCGACATGGCCAACGATATCTCGGAGGAAATGCCGGCGTTTACGGCGCCCGACGAGGAGCGTGCCGCCCTCATCGAGTATCTGAAGACGCTCTCCCAAGGAGGCTCGCGATGAATGTCCCGTCGCACAACTTCCTGTCGGCCCCCTTATGGCTGATAAACGTCCTGCATATCGTGACCCTGTCACTCCACTTGATCGCGATGAACTTCCTCTTCGGCGGGCTGGCGGTGATCCTGCTTGGTCGCATCAAACAGCGCTGGCAAAATCCGGCCGTGCTTCGCTATGTAAAGCTGCTGCCGACCGCCATGGCGGCGACAATCACACTGGGTGTGGCGCCTCTCCTGTTCCTGCAGTTGGTTTACCATCGACAGGCCTACAGCGCGGGTATCGTCAGCGGCTGGTTCTGGCTGTTCATCATCCCGGTGGTTATTCTGGCCTATTATTTCCTCTATGGTGCAGCGTTTACCAAAACCCCGGAGAAACACAACGGCCGGTACCTGCTGGTCTCCCTGCTTTGTTTTGTGTACGTGTCGCTGGTTTACAGCACGGTGTTTGCGCTCGCGGAGAATCCGGAACTGTGCCGCACCGCGTACGCTGCGAACCCGGGCGGCCTGACGATCAACCCCGATATCGGTAGTTGGATCTTTCGCTGGCTGCACATGATCACCGGCGCTATCACGGTAGGGGGCTTGTTTGTCGGATGGGTAGGCAAGGATGACGATGCCGTTTACCGAACCGGAAAACTGTTCTTCACCTGGGGATTCGCGACCGCATCGGTGTTCGGCATGATCTACCTCTTCACGCTGGGGGAACACCTGCTGGGACTGATGAGAACACCGGCTATCTGGGCGTTGACTGTCGGGATCGTGCTCTCGGCGGGATCTTTACACTTCTTCTATAAGCGGCGTTTTGTCTGGGCCGGGATAATGGTCATGCTCTCGGTCCTAATGATGGTGTACACGCGCCACCATGTCCGGCTGCTGCACTTGGCCGATGAATTCGAACCATCGACCCTGCCCATTCGCACGCAGTGGTCGATCTTCCTGGTGTTTCTGGTCTGTTTCGTTGCGGCGCTCGGCCTGGTCTGGTATATGCTGAAGCTGTTTTTCGCCCGCGAACAGAACCAGTAGCCCCGCCGGCCCACCCGCTTGCGTTTGGGATTGGGTGCGTGGTGGACGTCCTCGTCTACCACGTTCGCTACGCAACACAAAACCTCGGTGTCCCACCCGCTTGCGGGTGGGACTGAGATGCGCCTCGCCCAAAGATTTCCGTGCACGGCGCGCCGACGGCGGGGACTCGTCTGCCCATGTATCGAAGAAAGATCTCGAAGGGGCAGACTGGGAGGTCTGCCGCCCACGATATCAGCCGTCGAACGGCCCCGAACCTACGGCTTGCAATTGCGGCAAGGCGATAGACCGGTCGCCAGACCTTCTTCTCGTGTCGGAAACTCCTGATACCGCCCCGGCTTGAGCTCACCGAGCGAACGACACCCCGGCCGGTGCAGCCGAAACGATCCCTGAGTATTGATATATCGCGGTTCCGGCTCGTGCTGTAGCGACCAGAGCCCGACTCGCCTTTCGATCGCCGACCGCTGCGCCGCCAGCAGCGTACGCACATATTCGCTGTTCAGCTCGTTGTCGTCGAACAGATACACATACCCGTAGCCGCTGTCGATTATCGTCCGATTGACGAATAACGTGTCGATATACATGTATCCCAGCAGCCGACCGTATTTATCGCGCCGCTGGTTGGCGTACTCGACTGAAGCCGTCCGGCGAAGCGCGAGTCGGGACAAGAGCCCGGCAGCCTGATCGTGAAACGGCTCGCTTTTCTCCGGAGTATCGATAGCCAAAAGCCTGAGCCGGTCCCCGCCCTGAAGTTCCATCGTGTCGCCGTCGAGAACCCGCACCACCACAAACCGATCCTCCGGTCCCTTCTCCGGCCCGATCTGTTCCACCAGGCGGAAGACCAGGATGAGCACGGCCACCACGATCACAAACGCGATCGAGACCAGCCGCCTGCGCGCCCGCTTAGACCGCTTCCCCATTTAACCTCACCTCGGACCATCCGCCCGGCTGCGGAACCAGTTCGACCAGCGTTTCCACCTTGTGCTTGAGCTCGTCAAGATGCGTGATTAGCAGCATCTGCGGGAAGCGCGCTTTCAGATTCGCCAAAGACTCGAAAATCAGGTCCCGGCGGCCCGCGTCCTGCGAACCGAAAACTTCATCTAATATAATGAAGGAGCTATCCAGCCCGGCCGACTCGGTCAACGCGAGCGAAATCGCCAGCCGAAGGCAGAGCGACGCCAGGTCCTTCTCGCCGCCGGAGAACCGGTCGATACCGAAGTATTCGCCGTTGTCCATGACCTGCAGATTGTAGTCTTCGTCAAGCTCCACCAGCGAGTACCTCCCGCCGCTCATCTCGACCATCAACTGGCTGGACAGCTCCGCCAGGCGGGGCCGAATACGGCTGATCGTGTATTTACGAAAATCGCCAAACAGGTTGACCAGCTTTTCGGCGTAGTACTGGTTGTCGCGGCTTTCCTCGAGCTGCTTGCCGATCTCCGCCAGTCGCGCGAGCTCTGCCTCTTTATGCGCGATATCCCGCCGCGTTATCTCAAGTTTGGTGACGATCTCCTGGTGCGCTCGATTCGCCTCATCTAACCGTAGTTGGGCCTCTCTCTGGCGATTCGCCGCCTCATCGTACGCCCGTTGATCGAATCCGATTGCCTGCAATTCCTGCTCGAGTTGCGCGACCTCCGCTTTCGCCTGCGACGCCTGCTCGGACGTCTTCGCAACCGATTCGACTAGTTCCGGCAGCGCCTTCAGCTCGCCCCTGAGTCCGACTACCTCAGTATTGATCGCCTCGAGCTTCTTCACCTTTTCGAACACCTCGCGATGCCGCACCGGATCAAACGCGGTATCCCCCAGCGCCGCCATCTGACCTTCGAGTTTGGTGATCTGCGACGTGAGTCTGCGACTCTGCTCGGCCAGCCGGTCGGCCTGTTCCTGCAGCCCCTTCAATCTGACCTCGTTTTCGCCACGCCGGCGGTCGAGCTGCTGCAGTCGGTCGAACTCTTTCTTCAGCGCAGCGCCCCTGTCAAGATGGGCCTGCAGATTCTGTCTGTGCTGGGCGCATGCTTCTTCGAGCGCCTCGAGTTCTTCCGCCAGGTGTTTCTGAATCTGTGGGAGATCGTCGCCGAACGGCCGATGGCACCTTTCGCAAACCGCGTCTGGCCCCACCTGCTTAATCGACTCCAACTGCTCGCGCAACTGGCCAGCTGTCTTCTCGTCGGCGGCAAGCAACGCCTTCTGGTTGGACCACTGCCTCCGCGCTTCCTCGAGATCGGCGCTGACATATTCAATCAGTGCCGCCAGATCAGAAGGGATTTCCTTCAAGAATTGCTCGACCACGTCGAGCGCCTTCCGAGCCTCGGCCACGTCCTGCTCGGTCTTGCTAAGTTCGCGCTTGTGCACGGCCACCTGCTCGTCCAGCGCTGCCCGCTGTGCCGCGGCTTCCCGACGGCGATTGAGGTTTTCGAGTTCGGCGCGAAGATTTTCCAGCGGGGCAAGCTCCGGCTCGAGGGCCGCCAACCAGTCTTTGGCAGCGGCCAGTTTTGTCTCGCGCGCCCGAAGCTCACCCAGTGCCCTCGCCAGATGCTCCGCGCTCTGGCGCGCCGCCGCCAATTGCGGCTGAAGCCGGGAGCACGCCGTTTGTTTCGCGTCGTGCTCCCGAGAGTGAGCCTGTGCCTGGGCATGTTCCCGCTCGGCCCGGTCGCGTGCTCCCAACGCGCCAACCTGCTGCTGTTCAAGCACACCAGCATGCTCCCGAAGCGCTTTCAGCTCGTCTTCTACCCGGTCGACCATCGCCACCTGCGGGCCGAGTATCTGGGCCGCCTGCTCGGACGCCTTGCGGTCGTCCTTGACCAGCTTGATCGCCCGATCCAGCCTGTCGATACCCAGCATCCCCGCCAGAAAGTCCCGCCGCTCGCCGGGGGTCTTATCTGCCAACGCATTCAGCTCCTGCTGCCGCGCCAGAAACGAAGTTCGGAAGCCGTGCCAATCCAGACCCAGCAACTGAGTGACGTACTTTTCGGTATCTACCGTCCCGGCCGATTCGCGCTCTCCGCCGCGGTAGAGCACCACCTCGCTTCGCTCCGTGCGCCCCACCAGACTCCGCTCCAGCCGATAATGCTCCCGCCCGATAGCGAACTCGAGCGCCACCTGGCAGTCGGCGCCCTCCTCGGCGTACGTGGATCGGATTTCCTCCTTGACCGAGCGTGCCACCTTGGTGCCGTAGAGCGCCCAGGCAATCGCCTCGACAATACTTGACTTGCCGGCCCCGTTCGGGCCGATGATCCCGATCACCTGGTCGGAGAACTGCAGCCGGGTCTGTCTGAGCACCCTGAAGTTATCGATTGCCAGCGAGTGGAGTCTCATATCCCTGCCCAAGAAGGGTGCGGGAGGGCGGGGGTGTCAAGTTGAAAGCCGGCCCGCACCCCCCCCAGACCGGAAAAAAATGCCAAAATGGTAACAAAATACCCTTGACAAATCAGCCCCCACGCGTATCTTGATTCCTGAGCGTGTTTGAGTTGTCGCTGAGCCCGAGAGCCCAAAGTGGTTTGGTGACGACGACGTAATTACTCTCTTCAGGATCTAAGCTCACTGCTAAAGACACAGCCTTGGTTTAAGGTTGGTGTGTAAGTATTGTCCGGAAGTCAGGTCGGAGTGATGATCTGGCGGAGGACGAGAAGGCACACAGTCCGAAGCCGAGTTTAGCAACTTCTTTCAAAATTCCATCTTCCTGCCCATCACTTTAACTGAGCGATTGCGAGAAGTTTCGCATGACCTCACTTGGAGGAAACGTCAACGATCGATCTGATCATTATGGGTTCGGAAGTTAAGAATTACACGACTAATATGAGCGACGTTACGGCGTCGGCTCTCAACTCCAGTTCCCGGAAGTAGCCCGTATGGACAGGACCAGAGTAGTAGTCTCGACCTTCCCTAGACAATATGAGGCTCCGTCGGGTTGCCGCATGACCGCCCTAACCGGCTGGTTTGGTAATCATGACGCTCTGGCGCAAGGTCCGGGTTATTTTTCAGGGTGGAGACCATACATGTTTTTACGACTATCGTGTTATTCATCGTCGGATTGGCTGACCCGTCAGAGGGTTTCCGATATACCTGCTGCCTGGTCGCGCGGTCAGCGACAGGCGGAACACACCGGTTTCGCGCCCTATTGGGCCGACCCGTCCGTTGCGGGAGCATTCCCGGAATGGTCGCTCGTCGGTCTGGTATGCGCAAGCGGTCGTGCTCCCCGGCAGTCGGTGGCCACTGTACCCTGGAGCACCACCACGCCAGTTGATATTGCTGGGTGGACGGAAGTGGTAATCCAAGAGGGACGCCATGTCCTCTTTGACGTCGATTTCGGCCAATGCGCCGAGGTAAACGCCAGCATCGACTGCGTGCCTTGCGGCGCCGATGGCGGCGCCTGCCGGCTCGAGTGTTGCGGTGGCGAAACCTCTGGCATCAACACCTGCGGGTGTCCCGGCCGGTCCGATTCGGATAACAGCAGATTTAGTTGTCTAAGCTTTAACGAGGTAACGAAATGACCAATCTAAGAAAGAGCTATGTTCCGGTTTTTGCTGTCTTGGCTCTGGCCTTTTGTATCATGATGATAGGTCAGGCCGCGGCAGATTCCAGAAAACTGGGACTCTCACGCATAACTGAGGACGAGTTCGGTGTTCCGCTTCCGTCCGAGGACGTTGTGGTCAAGGAAGCAGTGAAAGTGCGCGAGGGTGACCGCTTGGCGACCGACGGTCAGAGCTACCAGGGTGCCGTTCGTGGCGAACGCCCCAAAGCTGCTCTGTCCGCGAACGGCGGCGGCGACACCTACGCCCTGGCTACTGTGATCCCGGCGGTGCCGTACAGCGACATGGGTACGACCGTCGGCTTCGCCTATGACTACAACTCGTCGGAAGCCTGCCGGGCTGCGTCTGGCGGTGCTCATGGTGCCCCAGACGTCGTGTATTCCTACACGGCGGCTAGTGACGGGATGCTGTTTGTTTCGACCTGCCAGCCTGGCACTCTGCTCGATAGCAGAGTGTGGGTCGTCGAGTCAGTCAGCCTCACTGAAGTGGGCTGCAATGACGACGGCTGCCCGAGCTATGCCTCTGAACTGACCGCGCCTGTAAGCTCCGGCCTAACGTACTTCATCGTCATAGGCGGCTGGAACGCAGCCCAGGCGGACGTTTACGAACTTTTCGTAGACTTGTTCGCTCCGGGTACGGTTTGCGAGGCACCGCTCCCAATCCAGCTCCCGACTTCGAACATTCCCGAGACTGCCAGTTGGCCGGTCGATATGACCCTGGGCTTCTGCGGCTACCCGGATGCCACCGGTCTGAATGCTGGTGCATTCTACTATGAATTCACCGCTCTGGCGACTGGATTCTATACGTTTGAATTCTGCGATGACGGCACCGTGCCGAACACCGGCTTCCTGGGTATAGCCACTGGCGTCGTCTGCTACGCAGGCGCCACCTGCTACGGCTATACCGCCACCCCGGGTGAGGAATGTGCCGATGTCGGCCCATTCACCTGCGGCGCGGTTCTTCTTGCCGGTCAGACCACCATAATCGAGATCTTCGATTGGTGCGATGGCATGCAGGGCACGTTGACCGCTTCAGTGGCGGAGCTACCACTGTACAACGACGACTGCGCTGACGCTGAAGACCTCCTTGTCGGCACGGTAACCGACCACTTCGTTCACAACGTGAACGCCACTCGTGACGGCCCCGGAGTCGACCTGTGCGCCACCGCAGACCCGTCTGAGATTTGCGCTGACGTCTGGTACGTCTGGGAAGCCGATGCCGACGGTTATGCTCGGATCAGCTTCTGCGACGGCTCGGCCGATCACCGCTGCATGGTGTATGCCGGTGACGAGTGCCTCTCGGTCAATCCGAGAGAGTCGATAGCCAGCGGCTGTTCTGATGACGGTTGCGGTGTCGGCGGTGGCCCGCCGTTCGCCGAAGTACCCTGTCAGACCGGCGATCGGTTCTTGATTCGTATGGGCGGCTGGTTTATCGAGGGCGATCCTGACTACGGCGATTGCTCCGCATTCGGTATGGGCGTCGGCGAGCTGGATATCGAAGTCTTCCCGACCTCGATTCGTCCGGCCAACGACGGCTGCTCCGGCCTGGTGCCGGCGGTGGTTGCCGGCGATGGCTCCCTGACGTCCTTCACGGCTCAGACTACCGCCTGGGGCGGTTGGGACTGCCTCCCGACGCTGCCCCGCCCGTACGAGGTGAACGTCTGGTACGCCATCTCCACGGCCTACTGCGCTGATACCCTCGAGGTCAACATGTGCGGTACGATTGATGGCTCGCTCTACAACATACCCACGTCGTACGTGCCGATGTTTACCGGCTGCCCGTGCGACGGCGCCTATGTGACGTTCTACCCCGCTGTCAGAATCTTGTCGACCACGAGATGCCAGGCGTTTGGCTTCCCGACCACTCATGACAGGCAGTTTGCCTGGGTCTACCGGGCAGTGATTCCCGGTGATTATTACTGGGGTGCGGACCGGTACTCAATCGGCGGTAACGCCACGGGTGATCCTACCCCCTGGCACGTCGATGAATTCCGGGTGAACTTCAGGGCGATAGCAGCGCCTTGCGTGTACTGCGCGGCGTCCGGCAACCCGAACTCCTGCCCGCCCGTGGCTGGAGCTACCTGGATTGACCGTGTCACCTTTGCTGCGATTCAGAACCCTGCCCCGCCGGCCACCAGCGGCTGTATGGCCTATCAGGACTTCACCGCTGTGACGGGCGGCAAGGTTTATCGCGGCTTCGACTACACCCTGACCGTGCGTTACGGCCGGACGGGCGGCGGCGCCCTTGGCTCCGGTGACTCGATGGACGTCTGGGTCGACTGGAACCAGAACTCCGGTTTCGCGGCCAATCAGACCGAGACCTTCGAGCGCACCACCCTTAGCCGTGTCGGTCCCGACATGGTCGGTACGGTCAGCGTGCCCATGGCGGCTCAAGGCCCTGGCGGCGGCGCAACTGGTACCACCATAATGCGCGTCCGCATCGCCAACGCTGCTGACGGCGGCAACGCTCCGTGCGGCAACAAGACCTGGGGTGAAGTCGAAGACTACCTGCTGCAGGTCTATGATCTGGAGTGCGGTGACTTCAACATCGATGGCAACGTTGATGCTACTGACATCGCGTTCCTGTGGGCCTGGTACCAGGGTGCCGGCCCGGCTCCTGATTTCTATCAGAGAGCTGACATCGACGGTGACGGCTTCATCACTCTTGCTGACGTCGTCGCGCTGGTGGAAGCTGCCTACAACGGTGGCCCGCTGAACTGCATGCCGTAAGGCGTTCGGTTCCTCCGGCGTAGTGATGCCGGATGAGCGCAGAACCGAAGTCGTTCTGTGAATCAGCAACCCCCCGGTTTCGACCGGGGGGTTGTTTTATTATGCCGGTTTCGAACGGGGACTCGACCGGTGGCCCACCCGCTTGCGGGCGGGGGGTGAGACAACTGTAGGGCAGAATCCTGGGATTGTTCGCGTCAGCGAGCAATCGGCCATTCTGCCAATCGAGGTGGCCCACCCCTTGGGGAGTGTTTCCGTGGGCGGCAGACGTCCTCATTTCCGTGGGCGGCAGACGTCCTGAGGCTGTCCCATAGGTTGATTTGGGACGGCCTCTCCTCGTCTGCCCCTTGAAGCGACACCGGGCAGACCGGGAGGTCTGCGGTGCACCATAATGAGTCGTCTGCCGCGCACGCCAATGAGGGCTCCACCCCGCCCGAACACCTGCTCTTGACGTTTCGCCCCGCGCATACGTATCATAGGTAGAAGGACGGCAACTCGCGATCCCACCTGCGCCGGCGGCCCAAGCGCCGGAGGTCAGCCGTTATGGATGGAATCAAAGACACTGCCGATGATCGTCTGGTACCGGCCCGATACTGGTCCCGTCTCGATGACGGCCGGCTGCGGTGCGATCTCTGCCCTCGCGCCTGTCAGTTGAAAGACGGACAGCGCGGCGTCTGCTTTGTCCGCATGAGGCAGGGCGAGCAGATGCTGCTCACCACTTTCGGCCGCTCCACCGGCTTTTGTGTCGATCCCATCGAGAAAAAACCGCTCAATCACTTCTATCCCGGCAGCGCGGTGCTTTCGTTCGGCACCGCCGGCTGCAATCTCAAGTGCAAGTTCTGCCAGAACTGGGATATCAGCACTGCCCGCGATGTCGATCACCGCGCCGAGGAAGCCACGCCGGAGATGATCGCCCAGGCCGCGCGCAGCCTGGGCTGCCGCTCGGTCGCGTTCACGTACAACGATCCGGTTGTTTTCCTGGAATACGCGGTCGAAGTCGCCCGGGCCTGTCATCGGTTGGGGGTCATGACGGTTGCCGTCACCGCCGGTTACATCACGGCCGAGGCGCGCCCGGAGTTTTTCAGCGTCATGGATGCTGCCAATGTCGACCTGAAAGCGTTCACCGAAACGTTCTACCACAAGCTCTCCGGCGGACATCTGCAGCCGGTTCTGGATACACTGGTTTATCTCAAGCATGAAACCAATGTCTGGTTCGAGCTGACCAACCTGGTGATCCCGGGCGAGAATGACACCGACGAGGAGTTTGACGCCATGACCAGATGGGTGGTCAAGGAGCTCGGTCCCGATGTGCCGATACATTTCACCGCGTTTCATCCGGACTGGAAGCTGATGGACCACCCGCCCACGCCGCCGTCGACATTGTCACGCGCGCGGCGGATCGCGCTGGCCAACGGCGTCCGCTACGCGTATACCGGGAACGTTCATGATACGGATGGCGGGACCACTTCGTGTCATCAGTGCGGGGCGGCGTTGGTGGAGCGCGACTGGTACCACCTGCTGGGATGGAATCTCGATTTGGGCGGGCGATGCCGTCAATGCGGGGCGGCTTGCGCCGGACGGTTCGATCCGAAGCCGGGCAACTGGGGAGCGCGACGGCTTCCGGTCCGCCCGGCCGATTTCGTGTAAACCTCCGAGTGGCAACCAAAAAAAAGCGGCCGACCCGGGGGTCGACCGCTCATTAACTTCTATTGCTTGCGCTTTAGGCGTGATGGACCTTGCGATAAACTACTCCCGCCACCAGACCCAGACCCAGCAGGATCACTCCGGCCGGCTCCGGCACTGCGGAGTAAGCGTAGGTGTAATCCATCATAAGCACTGCCTCGTCGAGCCGTAGGTTAGCCTCGGCTGCGAAAACCTGCACTCCCAGGGAACCGCCGTTCCAGAACCCGGCCTGATCGACACTCGCAAGATCATAAATGCTGTTGTCATGCCAACGGTACTCAAGCGGGTCCCAATCCCAAGTATCCTCGATCGCGATCCGGTTGCCGCGAATATCCACGTATTCGCCGTCGATTTTGAGCTTGGCTCGGGTTACCGCATCGGGCGGAACCTGCAATCCGGGCGGAAGGGTATGCTGCCAGGCCAGCGACTGATCCAAACCGATCTCGTTGCCGATCCAGACGCCGTCGTAATAGGAATCCGGCTGGCTCTGGTAGAAATCAACCGTAGACACGTACATGTAGGTGTGGTTATCGAACGCGACATAGACGTCACGCGTGATGGTCTCGGTCATCAGGGGCACAGCGACCGCAGCCAGAGGCATGGCGAGTACTATAACGGTGGGGAGTAGCAACTTTGTCCTGAACACAACGAAGTCCAATCTTGGCTAATAGGTATACTTTGCTGGCTGGAAAGTACGCAAGATCAATGCCAACAGCCAGTGCGCTGTGGCACAACAACTTACTGCAACGCAACAATCGCTGTCGGGATGTCTTTGTTCATGCTTTGAGCAACTATATGCAGATACCTTCACAATCATGACATTTCCCGGTTTCTAATTGCCGTCATCTTTGTGGATCACAAAAGGTAATCCCCGCGAATCAGGGCCGAGATTTTTGCCAGGTGGTGGTCGTCATGTTCGGCCACGAAAAACGCCCCGTCGATCACCCGCATCGGCTGATTCAGCCTCGGGTAAAGGGCCGATTGTCCCGCTCCTTCGATTCCGAACGCCTCAAACTCGGCCACCAGTTTCGCCCGTTCGGCCCGAAAGGCATTGAGGATATTCCCGATAGAGTTGGCATTGTGGTTGGCCTCGGTAGTTGGGCGGTTTCTAATATCAGCGGGGCGGAGGACCTTGAGGCCGTTTCGGTAATCCGCCAAGCGCCCATGCCAGAGCGGTTCGAGATCCAGCAGATGGCCGACCTGCTCTTGGACCGACCATTTGTCGCCGGGTTTGCGTGTGAGAATATCCGGTGGCAGTCCGGCGAGTTTTTCTTCAAGCCTGGCCGGAGTGCCGCGGAGCCGTTCCAGGACGTTGGGGAACATCTCGACCGGCAGGCTGAATTCGAACTTGCGGTTGATCCAGAGCATAGCGACCACTCAGTCGTCAGTGACTACCTCACGTTTACGCCGGTCAGTTTGACAAACTCCGCCACATCCGCCAGCGCACGGTCGATGGCCGACTGCCAGAAGTCCTCGGTCTTCAAATCGACACCCAAATGCTTTCGGGCGACATCATCAGTGGACATACTACCGGTATCTTCAAGAAGCGCCACATACTTCTTCGCGAACGACGGTCCCTCCTTGCGCGCGCGATCATACACTCCCGTGGCGAACAGGTACCCCACCATGTAGGGATAATTATAAAACGGACGGTCGGTCAGGAAGAAGTGAAGCTTCGAGGCCCAGAAGAGCGGATGATACCCGGATTCGTCGAGCAGTCTGCCATACGCCTGTTTCTGCGCCTGTACCATGAGCTCGTTAAGCTGGTTGCGGCTGAGTACTCCCTTCCGGCGCTCATCGTAGAATGCACAATCAAACAAATACCGGCAATGTATGTCACACATGAGCACGTACGCCGACTGGAGTTTCTGATCGAGATACATCAGTTTCTCGCCGCGCTCGTCGGTCGATTGCAGGGCAGCGTCGGTTACCAGGAGTTCGTTGAAAATCGACGCCGTTTCGGCGAGCGGCATCGGGTATAACGTTGCAAAGAACGGCCGCTCCCTGAGCACGTGGTTGTGGTAGGCATGGCCCAGTTCGTGCGCCAGAGTCAGCAAGTTGTCATAGCTGCCGGCGTAGGTCATGAAGACACGGGTCTGCCGAAGCGGCCCGGTGCCGGTGCAGAACGCGCCCGCCCGCTTGCCGGGGCGGTCTTCGGCCTCGATCCACCGCTTCTCCGCAGCCGAACGGCAGAATTCGGAGAGCGCCGGCGAGAACGATCGGGTGTTGTCCACCACGAACTGAATGGCCTCGTCGAACGCGTAGATCCGTTCGGACGCACCCACCGGTGCGAATTCGTCGTACCAGGTGTACTTGTCGATTCCCAGCAGCGCCTTCTTGGCCTCGATATAAGGCAGCAGCTTCTGATTCTCCCGCGCGACCACGGCCCACATGGTGTCGAGAGCTTCGCGTGACATCCGCGCCTGCAGGAGCGGCTCGAACAGGACCGAGTCCCATTTACGCGCTTTGTACAGCGACAGACGGAACCCGGCCATCGAGTTGAGAATCATCGCGGCCAGGTCGCCGACCGAATCCCAGGCGCCGGTCAGTTTCTCGAACGCCAGCCTGCGCACGTTCCGGTCCGGGTCGGCTATCTTGGTGGCCAACTGGCCCATCGATATTCTGCGGGTCTGGCCGTCAACCGGAAACTCCGCCCTCAATTCTCCGGCCAGCTTGTCGTACAGGCGGTTCCAGGCATGATATCCGCTCACGGCGAGATCAAGCGCCAGCGTCTCCTGCTCGACCGGCATCTTGGACTTGGCTTCCTCGCGCAGTTCGTCGAGAAAGAACCGTATCGGGCTTAACTTCTCGGACGTAACAAGCTTCTCCCAGGCCGCGTCGGTTTGCTCAAGCGAGTGCGCCTCGAGAGCCGATTTCAACTTGTTCCATTCGGCGAACAACTCGTCGGCCACCGACTCGGCGGCAACAGCGCCCGAGTCGCTCACGTCCTGCGCTCCCAACATACCGGCAAACGACTTCACCAGTTTGGCATTCTCCAGGATTTCCTGCAGAAGCAGCATGAAGTCCCGCCATTTCTCTTCCGAGTCTGGCCCCAGCTTTTCGGGCAACTGCTGCAGCTGCCGTCCGGCGTCAGCTAAAAGGCTGCGGACTTTCTCGCAGAAGGCTTTGAACTGGGGCGAGCTGGAGCCGCCGGGGAAGATGGAATCGAGGTCCCAGCGCGGCGCCGGTGGGATTCTGACGGTGGTCGACATGGTCGTACTCCTGAAGGTCCAGTTGCACAATCTGTGTTCAGTCAGCTATATACAGCCGGGCGGGCGCAGAATCAAGTGCCGTGGGCTGTGTGAGAAACAAGCGGATAGCGAGTATCAGATGACCACCGATTTCGATCAGCCCGTTGAGTATCCGATCGACGGGACCCTCGATTTGCACCAGTTTTCTCCAAAAGAAACTCGGGAGGTTGTGATGAGCTATATCGACGAGTGTCTGAAACGCGGCATTTTCAATATCCGCATCGTGCACGGCAAGGGCAGGGGTGTGCAGCGAGAGATAGTGCACGGTGTTTTGAAACAGCACCCGAGCGTGGCTTCGTATCGCCATGAGCCAGGTACTGGCGGCGGCTGGGGTGCGACTGTGGTCGATCTGAAACCGAGCTAAGTCTGGTTCGTGACCGAACCGCCGAACTTCGATCGGCAGGCCTCCGCGCCTGCCGCGCGCGTAGGGCAGAATCCCTGGGTTGCTCGCGTCAGTGAGCAACCGGTGATTCTGCCATGAATGCCTATAGCAGAAACCGTCTGTGGGCTACCCGTTCGTGGTTGGCGTACGACCCTGTGCTCCAACTTGAATGCGAACATCCCACAGCAGGCCGTGGGCTACCGGTTGGTATTTCGCGCCTGGCGTACCTCCCGGTGCGCCAGGTCTTGGGGCCAACCGAATATATTGCGACTCATGAGGCCGTGGTGGACAAGAATATCTACCACGCACAAGAGTTGAGTCAGCGCCTAAGCAGGGCGCCCCAGCCCGACACGAGCAAGTCCAGGTCTATCGGACAGAGTCGCCCGACAGCACGCAGTGCGAGTGGCTTCTTCCGCAGTCCAATCGCCCCAGCCAAACCGATTGATTATTTCCCGAAAATGCCGTTGACCGCCGCTTGGTCATGTGTTACGCTTGGGGGACCCAAAGGTGTCGAAGCCAGGGCCACGACAGAGTAGACGGTCAGAGCAACTTGCTGCGGAGCTGATATGTTCAGGCAACTACTGCCCAAAACCACTAATTTCTTCAAGTTTTTCGAAGATCACTCCCGGTTGTCGGTGGAGGCCTGCCGGCATCTGGACGCTATTTGCAACGACTCGCACGAGCTGCATGTGCGAGCCAGCCGGATTAAAGCGATCGAGCACGAGGCGGATTTTATCACCCATACCTGTATCGACGCGCTTCACCGCACGTTTATAACCCCGATTGACCGCGCCGATATCCATCGGCTCATCACGCGGCAGGATGATATCATAGATTCGGTCGACGCAACCGCGTCGCGGATGATGCTCTATGACATGACCGACATGCGTCCCGAGGTCAAGCTGCTCACCGCCGGGTTGGTGCGGGCATCGTCCGATCTTGCGGAGGCGGTCCAGGGCCTGCACCGGATGAAGAAACAGGGGGAGGAAATCGAGCGCCTGTGCCGCGCCGTGTACGATGCTGAAAAGGAAGGTGATCAGGTGCTCAGGGCCGCCCTGGCCCGGCTCTTCAAAGAAGAGCGCGAGGCGGTGGTGCTGATCAGATGGAAAGAGGTGTTTGAACGCCTCGAAAAGGCCAGCGACCGATGTGAGGAGGTCGCCAATATCGTCCAAGGTATCGTGATCGAGGCCTCCTGATCTTGGATCCGCTCTGGCTGATCATAATTGCGACGGTTGCGATTGCGCTGCTGTTCGATCTGATAAACGGGTTTCACGACGCTGCCAATTCTATTGCCACGGTCGTATCCACGCGGGTGCTTAGCCCGCGTGTGGCGGTCTGGTGGGCGGCCTTTTTCAATTTCGTAGCGATGTTCGTTTTCGCTCCGCATGTCGCGGACACGATTGCCAAAATCGTCAAGATCGATGGCAGTGATTCGTTCTACGTTTATGTCGTTCTGGCGGGACTTATCGGAGCTATAGTCTGGGATTTGATCACCTGGTGGGTAGGCCTGCCGACAAGTTCCTCACACGCGCTGATCGGCGGTGTGGCGGGAGCCGGTCTGGCTTATGGGGGTGTGCACGTGATTCGCTGGGAGAATATCTGGAAAGCCGCGAAGTTCATTCCGCTTGCGCCACTGATCGGCCTGGTGGTTGGCTTTGCTATCATGATTGCCGTGTACTGGATCTTCCGCCAGTGGCGTCCGTCTGACATAGATAAGTTGTTTCGTAAAGGACAGCTCGTGTCGGCGGCGCTTTATTCGCTGGGACACGGCGGTAACGACGCTCAAAAGACCATGGGTATTATCATGGCGCTGCTGATCGCTGGTGGTGTTTTCAGCCCCGAGACGGAACTTTCTCTGGCGAATCCGCGCACGTTGTGGATCATACTTTCGTGTCACCTGGCGATGGGTCTCGGCACGGCCTTTGGCGGTTGGCGGATCGTCAAAACGATGGGGATGAAGATCACCAAGCTCAAGCCGGTGGGAGGATTCTGCGCCGAGACGGCCGGCGCGGCCACCCTCTTTATGGCCACCAACATGGGGATTCCGGTCTCCACAACGCACACGATCACCGGCGCCATCGTCGGCGTGGGTGCGACCAACAAACTATCTGGCATTAAATGGGGTGTGGCCGGAAGAATTGTCTGGGCCTGGGTGCTAACGATCCCGGCGAGCGCGCTGATTGCCGCGGGATGTTTCTATATTATTAAGGCGTTGCACGCGGGCTTCTGAATATGGCTTGACTAGTCAAGTACGTCGGTGGCGAGATCATAGAAGGCATCATGCGTGGCCCGGTCCAAGAGTCGTCAACACTGAGGTTAGGTCACAAGTCTCGATATCTGTTCGTTCCAAGCGACTTTGAGAGTAGAGGGAAAATCGGGAGCCTCAATGAATCCCACCAGAGTCCTACTGAAACATTTCCTTCCGCGGCTACCTAAGGTAGCTAGACTCATGATCAACCAATGTCTTATTTCTAAGAAGTTTACTTCGTGGCCCTGAGAAAAGTACTTACGAGCAAGAGACTTAGCCTCGCCCGTAACTCCCCCGGGTTTAATCAAGAATAGATAGTCTTCGATCTCAAGAGGGGCTATTTTGGTTGTGAAAGTGGCCACAATTCTTGGGCGGTCAACCTCCCGTTCAGTTACTTCGGCGGACATAAGTACTCGCCCATTTTCAGAAATCGTAATGTCGCCACCAACTCCTGCCGCTGCATCTGCAACATTTATGCCTTGAAAATCGATCTGCCAAGTCAAGTGGTAGTGCTCTTTGATCGCGGTGAAGGCAGAAAGCGCCAAGAGAGCGGGAAAGCGACCGCCACTCGGCTTACTAAGAAGTCCTTCGAACAATTCGTCGTATTGTTCAAGACTGATCCGCTGTAATCTAGTGACTGTGACAGCGGATTGCTCCCTTATGCGAACGAACATATGGAGGGTCGCGCGCAGCTGGAGATTGAGCTGTTTCTTGCTCGTCGATGAAGCCACGATATCGAGAAGTGATCTGAGTGCGTCATAACCTGTTTTGTCTCGGAGGCCGGTTCGGGTGCTTGCATCAAACCTTACGTTGCGTCGGAATACACTCAAGTACGGGCCGCGCGAACATGGAATCTGATTGTCATGAAGAAACGGGTTAACCACTCGTTCGTCCAGCGTTCTGCCGCTAAAAGCATTAGGACCTTGCTCCGCATATGGTAGGAGTATATTTATGCTACCGTCTATCAACTTCGCCAAGACACATCCGAGGAGAACCTCTCTGTAAGCCTGTGTATGGGAGGTGAATACGGCTTGTAGATGTGTTTGAATGTCGTTCGGAATCGAGAGAGCAACTCCGTCAATGATCTCTTTCGTGATACTCCTGAGGTTTGAGTCCAAGATACGACGGGCTCTCATGTAATCAACGCCGGGCATAACTTCCTGCGACTAGAAATTTGTCCAAAGAACTTCCTGTCGCAGAGCTTTGGTTGAGTGGCATTGTTTCGGGGGAGCATCACTGCGACACCAATTCCTGTATAACTGGTCCAGGAGATCGCATCGATAGCCGGATACAGCCACCATCCCCTTGCATCGCATGAGCAGTTCTGCGAGTTTAGTGTGCTCGTCATCTGACATTTCGTAACGATACGCCTTTGTGTCGCCACGCGAGCAGTGTACATAGGGAGGGTCACAGTAGAAGAGTGCCCCTGGGGCATCATATAACCTGATTATCTCAAGGGCCGGTCTGTTTTCGATTTGCACTCTCAGTAATCTCTCTGCAATATCAGCCAGACTGTCGACACTGCCCAACCAACGCGAGACCGCCCCCGACATGCCAGCCCGGCTTGTGTTTCTGCAGTTTGCCCACCGACCTAAAGATGCGGTCTGTGCGAGGCCAGTTCGTGCTTGCCTTGCTCTTACAAAGAACTTTCTCGCGCGCTCGAGCGACGACACGCGCTCGTTGGTGCTTTCCAGGGAGAGAGCGAATTCTTCGCGGGAGAAAGGCGTCAAGCCGATAGCCTCAATCAACTTAGTCTTCTTTGCTCGCAACACGCGAAAAAAGTTCACAACTTCACCATCAAGATCGTTGTATGTCTCCACTGGTGAAGGAGCTCTATTCAGGAGAACCGCAGCTGATCCGCCAAACGGTTCACAGTAGTGATGGCATTCCGGTAACAACGGCAGCAACCATCCCAGGTGGTTGAATTTTCCGCCGTACCAACCAAATGCTATGAGCCGCTTACTGTAAGATCGCGAGTTTCTTGTTACAGGTGAAGTCGCAGACCGCTTCGCTCTAGTCTGTGTGACCGTTACGTCCGCGAATACCTGCGTTTGTGCCAAGAGAGCTGTTTTTTCATTGTCCGATCGTCTTGTCATATGACCCCACAATGCTTGAATAACGGTAACAAGTCAAGTTTTCTTGCACTGTTCTTGCTGGGCACCCTTCCTCATTTGTCCTCTCTCTCTGTGGCCCGTTTACGGATTCCCCGCCAAGTTCAAAACACAGAATCTTCGGTAGTAAAATAAGACTTCTTCTAGATTGGCGAAGTCACTTTTGTGCCTTATTACAAAGGCATCTAACATTACTTCTTTGCTTCGACCGGAGAAGGGCAGCCGTGCCAACCACTGTGCTATGCTTCTGTCGGAAGGCCTTGGGGGCGTTCCAGATTGCCAGACGGGCTTAGGCACTTGCTTGGCGGCCAAAGAGTTTGTGAAAATAGTCACAGGTCGGGGGGTGCAGCCAGGTCAATGGTTTTTCCAGCAATCTCGTTGCGAGACATTGGGAAAGTCCAAGTAACAAATCCTCTTTGCACCATATATCACGCAATAAAGTGTTGCTTTTCTCTGGGACCTGTAGTAAACTTGGCCCACTCTGCCCGGAGCGTTCGGGCAATGGCGCCAATTGAAACGATGATGGTTTTACCAGAACTTGTCACCGGCTGAACAACCCCGCGTGGCGGTGTGGTACACGGAACTTAGTTAAGGAGAGTATCTATGAGCAGGTTGGGACTTGGACATCAGTTGTCGCGATGGTCATCGCTGGCGCGGCTGGCGCTGCCGGTCGTGCTGCTGATGGCGATCGCGTCCAGCAGCCAGGCCAGCGAGGCCGACATCGTGGTCCCCGATCTCAGCCAGGTCAGCTTCTTCGGGATGACCGGCTATAACTTACTGCTGACCGGCTTTGTGGTCTGTATTCTCGGCATGGTGTTCGGCTGGTTTGCCTACACCGGCCTGAAGAAGCTGCCGGTGCACAAATCGATGCGGGAAATCTCCGAGCTGATCTACGAAACCTGCAAGACCTACCTGCTGAACCAGGGTCGGTTTATCCTGATCCTGTGGGCCTTTATCGCCATAATCATGGTGGTTTACTTCGGCTGGCTCAGGCCGGTTGGATTTGGCAACCTGCTTATCATCATCCTGTTCAGCTTGATTGGTATCGGCGGAAGCTACTCAGTCGCCTGGTTTGGTATTCGCATTAACACGTTTGCCAATTCCCGCTCGGCGTTCGCATCCCTGGGCGGAGTGGCCTACCCGACCTATGCCATCCCCCTCCGGGCCGGTATTAGCGTGGGAACGCTGCTGATCTCCATCGAGCTTATCATAATGCTGGCCATTCTGGTCTTCGTGCCCGGCAATCTCGCCGGTTACTGCTTCATTGGATTCGCCGTAGGTGAGTCTCTCGGCGCTGCCGCGCTTCGTATCGCCGGCGGTATCTTCACCAAGATCGCTGATATCGGCTCCGATCTGATGAAGATCGTTTTCAACATCAAGGAAGACGATGCCCGCAACCCCGGCGTCATTGCCGACTGCACCGGCGACAATGCCGGCGATTCGGTCGGTCCCACGGCCGACGGTTTCGAGACCTACGGCGTTACGGGCGTGGCCCTGATCACGTTTATCCTGCTTGCGGTGTTGAATCCGACCATCCAGGTGCAACTGCTCGTCTGGATATTTGTCATGCGTATCATGATGATCGCCACGAGTATCGTCTCCTACTGGATCAACAACGCCATCGCCAAGGCAAAATACAGCAATCTGCCAAGTTTCAATTTTGAAACCCCGCTGACCACGCTGGTGTGGATCACGTCGATTATCTCGATCATCATGACCTACCTGATCTCCTACCTGATGCTGCCGGACCTTGGCGACGGTTCCCTCTGGTGGAAGCTCGCTTCAATTATCTCCTGCGGCACACTGGCCGGGGCGGTGATTCCGGAACTGGTCAAGGTGTTTACGTCGACCAAGTCCCGCCACGTCAAGGAAGTGGTAACCGCGGCACGCGAGGGCGGAGCGTCGCTCGATATCCTCTCCGGCTTCGTGGCCGGTAACTTCAGCGCCTACTGGATGGGGCTGACCATTGTCGCCCTCATGTCGATCGCCTGGGGTGTCAGTACCTGGGGGCTGGGCGATATCATGGCCGCCGCGCCGGTGTTCGCGTTCGGCCTGGTGGCATTCGGTTTTCTCGGCATGGGCCCGGTGACAATCGCTGTCGATTCGTACGGACCGGTGACCGACAACGCCCAGTCGGTATATGAGTTGTCTACGATTGAAACGCTTCCCGGCATCAAGGATGAAATCAAGAGAGATTACGGCTTCACGCCTGACTTCGAGAAGGCCAAGCTCTGCCTGGAGGAAAACGACGGCGCCGGGAACACGTTTAAGGCGACCGCCAAACCGGTGCTTATCGGCACCGCGGTGGTCGGGGCGACCACGCTCATTTTCTCGATCCTGCTCTTGTTGTCTCAACGTGCGGCGGGCATTACCCATGGCCAAATGGATATCCCTGGGATGGACCAAATGCTGCAAGCGAACGGTCACTTTTTCTCGCTGATCAACGCGCCCTTCCTGCTGGGTCTGATTGCCGGCGGCGCGATTATCTACTGGTTCACCGGCGCCTCGACACAGGCCGTTTCAACAGGCGCATACCGGGCGGTTGAATTCATCAAAGCCAACATTCGCCTCGATTCCGGCGCGGAGAAAGCGTCGGTCAAAGACAGCAAGCGAGTGGTGGCGATCTGCACCCAGTACGCTCAGAAGGGGATGTTCAACATATTCATCACGGTGTTCTTCACGACTCTGGCGTTCGCCTGTGTGGATGAGTACTTCTTTGTCGGATACTTGATTTCGATCGCAGCTTTCGGTCTCTACCAGGCGATTTTCATGGCCAATGCCGGCGGCGCCTGGGACAATGCTAAGAAGATTGTCGAGACGGAACTGCGCGAAAAGGGTACGCCGCTTCATGCGGCTACCGTTGTGGGCGATACTGTAGGCGATCCGTTCAAAGACACGTCGTCGGTAGCCATGAACCCGGTGATTAAGTTCACGACGTTGTTTGGCGTGCTGGCGGTGGAACTGGCGATAGAGTTGCCGAACACGACCCGGCTGTTTCTTGCGTTGGTGTTCTTCCTGATTTCAGTAGCCTTTGTATATCGCTCGTTCTATTACATGCGTATCAAGGGCAGCGAAAAGACGGCGTAGCTCCAATTTAGTCGCTGTCAGCGAGCCCCCGCGATCCATCGCGGGGGTTTTTTTATCGTTCTGTGGCAGCATCTCCACCTGACACGAACGAGAGGCCTCGTCCACGACCACCTCCACTCAAAAAGAATCTGGGTGGCCCACCCATTGGAGTCTGTCTCAAAAGTCTCAAAACGTTGCGGCCGAGCCTGGCCCCGACCGGATCCGGGGTCCTCGTCCACCACCAATCGGCGTCAGGTCACACTTCGAACCCGACCCGCGGAGCGAGTCGTGCTCGGAGCACGACCTGATTATATGAAAGCGCGCCTCCCTGACAGAAGGTACCTTTCTGTTGGTGAATTGAGAATAAGGAGGCGCGTGATGAGAATAGCCTTTGACAGCCACAAACGCTACACTTTTTGTTCGGTGGCGGATGATCGAGGTAAGGTGATAGCGGAAGCGCGGATTGAGCATGAGCAGGGAGCGTTGCGGCGTTACTTGATGCAGTTTCCATCGGGTGAGCCGGTGGCAGTAGAAGCGATGGGTTCGTGGTATTGGATTGTGGATGAGATTGAAGCTGCTGGCATGGAGGCTTGTTTGGTGTCGGCGCAGAAGGCGAAGTTGATGTTGGGGTGTGCCAACAAGACGGATCGGTTGGATGCACGGGGGTTGAACTTATTAGCTCAGGCGGGGACGTTACCGACGGTGTGGATACCGCCCGGGGAGTTGCGGGATAAACGGGACTTGACGCGGACGCGGATGATGTTGCGACGAACGGAGACGCGGTTTAAGGCCCGGATTCACGCGGCGCTGGCTCGGTATGCTTTGGGTCTGACCGAGGTTAGTGACATTTTTGCCAAGGGGAACCGCCCGTCGTTGCGGAAACAGATTGAAGGGTTGCCGGAGCAGACGCGCTATACGACGCTGGTCCAGCTGGACTATGTGGACCATCTGGAAGGCGAGATTGACCGGCTGGAGGAGCGGATTAAGACGGTGTTTGGCGGGAGCGCGACTTTGTCGCTGGTGCAAACCATGCCGGGGATTGGCCCGGTACTGGGACTGGTGATCACCCTGGAGGTCGGCGACATAGGACGTTTTCCCTCGGCGGCGCAGTACGCTTCCTATGCCGGCACAACCCCCCGGGTCCACGCTTCCGGAGGGAAAGTGCGCTACGGGCGGCTGCGTTCGGATGTCAACCACTACCTGAAGTGGGTTTACTGTGAAGCCGCCAACGTTGTTTCCCGGTGGCGGGAAAACTGGCCCGAGCGACACGTGTGCCGTCTATACAACCGGCTGCGGGCCAGGAAAGGCCACGCCAAAGCCGTTGGTGCAGTAGCACGGCACCTCGCCGAGGCCACCTGGTGGATCTTAACCAAGGAGGAAGCCTATCGCGAACCGGCGATCCGGCGCAAAACGTCAACCGGGGTATAAGCGCGTTTGCGTCATGAGTCCCTCGAGACTCGCGACCTGATTGCGACATACCCTTGGAAAAAAAATCATGCCGCGACGACGGCGAATAGATAACTCCGGCGTTTCAGCCCGACGCCCATCGCCAGGCTTCATGCAAATATGCCTTGACAACCGGCGCGCTTTCATAGATGACGCACAGATCGAGGTTTTGAGACAGCCTCATTGGGATGGGATCGAGACTCCTCACGCGCGAGATTGTCTGTCCAAGTGTGTGGGCCATCTCGCGGCGCCTATTGCCAGAAGCGTGCCTACCCCTTCTTCCTCAGCTCCGTCTGATGACTGAGGTTCATCACGCGTATCGCGACCAGCCTGCCGTTGTCATCATGGTATGCCACGCGCACAAGGTCATCGACCAGGGGCGCAGCGCCGAGGTCAGCGTCGCTCAGGTCGAACGTCAATATCAGGCCCGGCTGCCGCTCGTCTTCGATTTGCATGCTCCCGGCCGCCGTGTCAGACGCGATAACTTTTCCCTGCGCCACCAGGGCTGAGTCAACACAGCCGACCATGACCAGTGCCGCAACGGCGAAAACCGTCGGCAGAAACTTCTTGCTCATCACTCATCCTCCCGACCGAACACCGACCGGCTGCGATTGCGCGCCTCCGCTCGCTCTTTCAAAACCCCCCGGACCAGAAGCGAGATGATCACCAGACTGATGGCTATACCCGCGGTCAGAATCAGTATCGATGAGGGCGTTTGCAGTTCGAGCCGTTTGAGCAGCACCGAGGCACAGGCGATGTATATCGTCACGGCGAAAAGCAGCCGGATGGAATAGTCGCGCACGTACTTGACCGCGATTGTTCCCAGCTGCGCACCCACCGCCGCCCCGAGCAGCATCCACATCGCCGCCAGCAGGTCCACGCGCCCCTTGATGCCGTAGGTAAACGCCCCGTACGCGCCGGTGATCATCACCTCAAACAGGTCCGTGCCCACTGCTACCAAAGTAGGACAACCCACAAGATAGGTCAATGCCGGCATCCTGATGAAACCACACCCCACGCCGAGCACGCTCGCGACTATACCGGTCACTAGCCCAACCGGTACCGGCAGTCACATCGAACAGCGAATGCCGGAGGTCTTGAAGTTGATCATCGGCGGGATGTTGATCCGGTGCAGCCGCTGGGCGATTGTGAGATCACCAGTGTGGTGCACTGGCTGGCTGCTGTTGGCCCGTTTCTTGCGCGCGACATGCTTCAGATAATCATAAAGTACGTAGCTGCCGATCAGGAAGAGAAACACAAGTAGGTTTTGCGTATTACCGATTCCGCCAAACCCAGCCGTTCCAGGTACATTACCAGTTTCGCGCCCAGCTCCATGCCCAAAGTGGTGCCGATTATCATCGACACCGCCTGGGCGACGTCGACATTGCCAAACTTGCTGTAGCGGATAGTCGAGGCAATCGACTTCCCGCCCATGCGTGCGAGATCGGTGCCGATCGCGTATGGCATCGGAAACCCGAAGATATTCAGCGCCGGGGTGACGATAGTCAGCCCGAACAGAAACAGACTACTGTTATAGATGTCAGCGATCCACTTGAACAACCCGGCGGTCATGGCCCGCGTGTCGGCCACGTTATAGATCTTGGTCGCGGCCTTGCCGCCGCCCGCGGCGAGCGCGGAGCCTGTTATCAGCAGGGCCATCATGAAGCTCACCACGGCACACACCCGGACGCGAATTCGGCCGACCTGCCGTGTACAGTTTGTGAAATATCTCACGAACGCACGCTCCTTGTCGAATCTGAAAACAGGTCTTGAATTCTGCGGATACGCAGAGAGCACTTGGAATTCACAACCACACCAGTCGAATTATGATGCCGCCGATTGCACGGCGCCGTTATCGCCCTTTCATAGTTCGTTTTCGACGCCGAAATGGCAAGACTGTTTCGCCGTAACCTCAAGGGCGGGAACAAGGAAGGGCAGATGGGACGGTTCCGGGATGAGGCTGTGCCGGCGTCGCTGTCAAGCGACAATGTCATTGGCAGATCGCTTGGTGCATCCAATCCCCAGCACGAAAAAAGCATTTCACATTGAAACGGTGCGGCCTTGCTTCATGGTAGTTGTTTTTCGCGGGTCAGTGCCGTATTTTGTGACCCAAGATCACCAGAAACCTGCCTTTCTGAGCACACGACGAACATTGCTCCGTCGGGCAACAAGGACCTGATTCGCGAGGACCGACTCCATGCAAAGGCCGCTACCGCGCACTATCCTCGGACTCACCGCACTCCTAACTGTCGCCATTCACGCAGCATCAGCAGACACGATTCCGCCGACGCCAGAAGACTCCGCCAAGACCAAATGGGATGTCAGTGTCCCCCACGTGCCAAGCGACACCATCGAATTCGAAGCCAATGAGGGTACCTGGATCACGGTCGACGTGTCGCCCGACGGCCGTGAGATCGTGTTCGACATCCTGGGTGATATCTACAAAATGCCGATCACCGGCGGCGAGGCGACATTGTTGTCCGGCGGTCTGCCGTATGAGGTCCAGCCCCGCTTCAGCCCCGACGGCCGGAAGATCGCATTCACCAGCGATCGCGGCGGCGGCGACAATATTTGGATCATGAACACGGACGGCACCGACCGAACGCAAATCACGAAAGAGGATTTCCGCCTGCTGAATAATCCGGCATGGCATCCCAGCGGTGAGTATCTGGTCGCGCGCAAGCACTTCACCAGCCGACGCAGCATTGGAGCCGGCGAAATGTGGATGTACCGCGTGCCCGACGGTGGCGGCGGCGTGCAATTGACCAAGCGCAAGAACGAGCAGCAGGATGCCAATGAACCGGTGTTCTCGCCCGACGGACGGTATCTCTACTGGGCCGAGGACATGTCGAGCGGCGAGTATTTCGAGTACAACAAAGATCCGCACGGCACGATCTATGTCATCCGCCGTCTCGATCTGAAAACCAACGAAATCCGTGACATAATCCGCGTCAACGGCGGCGCCTGTCGCCCGCAGGTCAGCCCCGATGGCAAAACACTCGCGTTCGTTCGCCGGGTGCGTGGCCACTCGGTGCTGGCGCTGTTCGATCTGACGAGCAACCAGATCAGGCATCTGTGGGATGGACTCGACGAAGACCAGCAGGAAATCTGGGCGCTGTTCGGCGTCTATCCCGGTTTTGACTGGACCCCCGACGGCAAGAACATAGTCATCTGGGCCAAGGGTAAAGTATGGCGAGTGGATGTGGCCACCGGTACACCGTCAGAGATTCCGTTCCGCGTCAAGGTAAACCAGGTTGTCGCCCAAGCGCTGCGATTCCCGCAGACTGTCAGCGCGGACACATTCCCGGTCAAGGTCATCCGCTGGCCGCAAGTAACGCCGTCCGGAAACACGGCTGTCTTTCAGGCGCTCGGTTACCTGTATCGTAAGCCGCTTCTCGATGGCGCACCGGTCAGAATCACGCGCCAGACCGACCACTTTGAATTCGCCCCGGCCCTGTCGGCAAGCGGGAAGGAAGTCGTCTTCACGACATGGAACGATCTCAGCGGCGGCACGATTCGAATTCTCAATCTCGATACCGGCAGGGAGCGCCTCCTGGTGTCTGCTCCCGGCCACTACGTGTCCGCGCAGTTCTCACCTGACGGCCAATGGGTGGTGTATCATCGCGGTACGGGCGACGGTTTCCGCGGACGTGCGTGGGAAAACGACCCCGGCATCTACATTGTCGAAGCCGCCGGCAAGAGCGCGCCCCGCTTTGTTACCCGCGACGGCTCACTCCCGCGCTTTTCGAAAGACGGCAAGCGAATCTACCTGAACTCCAACGAGGGTGAAAAGACAACCCTGGTGAGTGTCGACCTGCTCGGTTCGGACCGCCGCGTGCACGCGCTCTCCGAGCGCGCGACCGAGGTCTTCTTGTCTCCCGATGAAAACTGGCTCGCGTTCGAGGAACTGTGGCACACTTATGTGACGCCGTTTCCGCATGTCTCCACACCGGTGGAGGTCGGCCCGGAGATGAAAAACCTGCCGGTGCGCAAGCTCTCCACCGATGGCGGCACCTACCTGAACTGGTCGTCGGACAGCAAGACTATCCGTTGGAGCCTTGGTCCGGAGCTGTTCAGCGCCGAGTTGGCGGAACTGTACTCGCCGGACACAACCAGGCAGTACAAACCTGCGACTGCGACTCTCGGCTGGGACGAGAAAGCTGACATCCCCAACACTGATCTGTATCTCGTGGGAGCGAAGGTCCTACCCATGCATGACCTGTCAATAATCGAAAACGGCGTTGTGCATGTGAAGAATAATCGTATCGAAGCGGTCGGCCCGCGCGATCAAATCACGATTCCGGCCGGGGCGAGAGTGATCGATGTCTCCGGTAAAACGCTGATGCCGGGCCTGATCGACATTCATGCCCACCCCTGGTCAAGCAATCAGGGAACCTACGCTCAACAAAACTGGTCCTACCTGGCCAACCTGGCGTTCGGTGTCACCACCATGCACGACCCCAGCAACAACACCGAAATGATTTTCGCCCCGGCCGAGCTCCAGAGGCACGGATCTATGCTCGCGCCGCGCATATTCAGCACCGGCACGATACTCTACGGCGCGGAGGGGAATTTCAAGACGGTCATCAACAAATACGAGGACGCGGTCAGCGCCATAAAAAGAACCATCGCCTGGGGCGCAATATCGGTCAAGAGCTACAATCAGCCGCGACGCAATCAGCGCCAGATGGTAATCAAAGCCGGTCACGAACTGAAGACCATGGTCGTTCCCGAAGGCGGCGCCACCATGAATCATATGATGACCATGCTGCTCGACGGCCACACCACGCTGGAGCATCCGGTGCCGGTGGCCCCGGTGTATGACCCGGAACTGCGCCTGCTGGGCAGATTCGGCACCGGCTACACCCCCACCCTCATTGTCGGCTACGGCGGTCTCTGGGGTGAAAACTACTGGTACCAGCACAGCAACGTGTGGGAAAACCAGCGGCTCTCTCGCTTTGTGCCGCGATGGATGGTGGATCCCCGGTCGATTCGCCGAACCATGGCGCCTGATTCCCAATACCACCATTTCGCACTGGCGCGCACGGCTACTGAGATGCTGCGCCGGGGCGGTAATGTCGAGCTCGGCGCGCACGGCCAGCTTCAGGGCCTGGGCGCCCACTGGGAGCTCTGGATGCTGCAACAGGGTGGGATGACTAATCATGAGGCGCTTCGCTGTGCCACCTGGATGGGAGCGCGCTGTATCGGACTCGATCACGAGCTGGGAAGTATCCAGCCCGGCCTGCTGGCTGATCTGATCGTGATCGACGGCGATCCCACATTAGACATAAGGCTTTCCGAGAACGTCTTGTATACGATGTTCAATGGGCGCCTGTACGATGCCGCCACGCTGGAGCAGCTCGAGCCGGAGCGCAAACCGCTTCCCGCCGGTCCAAACCTCGAAAACGTAGTCGGTGAAGATATCGGACATTCCTGTGTAGGCCCGGTAGAATAGCGCGGCGACAAACAGCAATTCGAAAATAACGTATTTGTGCGGAGACATAGACCATGGCTGAAACCACAGCAACTTTAGATGCCGCCAAGCGGGTCGATCCCGATTACAATCGTCACCCTCACGGATTCTGGTTCATCTTCTGGGGCGAGCTGGCTGAGCGGGCAAGTTTCTATGGTATGAGAACGCTGCTGCTGCTCTACATGATCAACCGGCTCGGTTATTCCGACGCCAACAGCGGCACGGTGACCCAGTTATTCACCGCCTTTTGTTACATCCTGCCGATAGTCGGCGGATATATCGCGGATCAGTGGCTGGGCAAGTTCAAAACGATCATCTACTTCGCCATTCCCTACTTGCTGGGACACATAATCCTCGGAACATTCAACAACGAGGTCGGCCTGTACACCGCGCTCTTCCTGCTGGCGGGAGGGTCCGGCACGATCAAGCCTAACATCAGCACACTCATGGGGCTCATGTACCAGAAGGCGGGCAAGTCGCACCTGATGACTCAGGCGTTTTCCTGGTTTTACATGGCGATCAATATCGGCGCCGCCGCCACAACCTTCACGCTACCGTTCATTCGCGATCACTATGGCTACAGCGCGGCGTTCATGGCCCCGACGATTCTCATGGCGGTGGCCCTCGCCGTGTTCTACATGGGGAAAAAACACTACCCGGTTGAGGAGATCAAACGGGGCAAGGACCGCCCGATCAAGACCCACGAACAGAAGATCGAGGACCGTCGGGTACTGGTGCGGCTCTCCGGTCTCTTCTTGATGATAGTTTTCTTCTGGTCGATTTTCGATCAGGCGCAGTCTACCTGGACGCTGTTTGCCCGCGATTATATGAATCTCGACATCAGCGTTTTGTCGTGGAAATGGCACATACCGCCCGATGCCATCCAGAGCATCAATCCGGTCCTGATCGTCCTCATGACGCCGCTGTTTGCGTGGCTTTGGGGAAAGTCGGACCGCAGCGAGAAATTCCGCCTCTCGTCGCCCATGAAAATGCTCCTCGGCTTCATCCTGGTAGTGCTGTGCATGGGCACCATGTCGATAGCCGGCTACCTGGGCGTGCAGTCCCGGATTACTATCCTCTGGGAGGTGGGAGCTTACATACTGATCACCATGGCGGAATTGTGCATATCGGTGGTCGGTTTGCAGTTGGCTTTCGAGGAAGCGCCCGAAAGGATGAAATCGATGATCACGGGTATATACCTGTTCACCGTGTTCCTGGGCAATATCCTGGCCGCCTGGTTTGCCCGCCTCTACACCGCCATGTCGCCCGGCAGCTACTTCGGCGCGATGACTATCATGATTGCGGTCGTGGCGGTCATATTCTATTTCATCGGGCGTAAGTTCGACCACCGGGTCGCCAGTGGGGCGCCTCGGACGGCATAGCGACCGAGACATAATAGGAAGATGTCTGGTTGTCTGACCGAGCGTCGTGCGGGCCGCGGACTCGGATTCGCGTTGCGGAGGATTGCTTCAGTTAACTCAAAATCCCGCGTGCGATCAGGTACGGCAGGATGATGTACAGCAGCGTATCGCGTATCAGATAGTAGATGACAATTGCCCCGACCAGCTTCCAGCCGTGGCGTTTGACAAGATAACGGAAACGCGCTGCTACCTTGCCGCCGAAGGAGCGCTCCGCGTTACCCGGAAGCGGCTCGCGCAAATCGCGGCGAAACTGGGATATTAGTTCCCGAAACCGATGCCAGGGGCGGCGAGTGGGTACAACCGCCTCCTCAGTGACGGTACGGTTTTCTATTGATATCGAATCATCGCCCACAGGTTTCATGCCCATCCACAATCATGTGTTGACTGTTCTCGTTCATTGTCTGTATCTAAATGAAAACAGCATCGTTTTGTTCCCTGTGAGAATAATGGACCGAACCAGTCGTGTCAAGCGGTGTTGCCCTGTCTGGGGGCGGCATGGCATCGGGGAGTCATGAAAAACGCCTTCCCGCTGATGTAATCAGGAGATTCGTCGATTCGCCGGCAGATTCCGGGACCTTAATGACGCTTTCGGTGTTTACTAAACAGAAGGCGGTCACTCGACTTCGATTCGCACGAAGCGATCCATTCGACCGGGCCGTCACCGGCAACCAATTCTAATCTCTCTTCTCCCTGCTCACCCCGGATGTTTTGTAGACTTTCCATAGACACGAATAACTCAGTGTGTTTCTGCCGCCGGCGCGGGATAGTCATCCGCGCCCACCCGGCCACCCAAATTCCAGTAAAGGACCTTCAGGATGAATAAAGCATATCAGGATGAAGCTACGCTCACCACTGATTTCAGCGTTTTGCGCCGAGAAATCGCGGTTTATCAGCGGCCGAGCCGTCTAAAGAGCAGTTGGCAACTGGGCACCACGCTAATCGCCTATGCCGCCCTGTGGGTGCTGATCTGGTTCGTGCTTCAGTACTCCATCTGGCTCACTTTGCCGCTGATTCTGCTGGCTGCCGGTTTTCTCATCAGGATGTCCATAATCTTTCATGATTGTGGCCACGGTTCGTTCTTTCGTTCACAGCGAGCCAATCATATCTAGGGAGTAGTCACCGACGTACTGACCTTCACCCCATTCAATTACTGGCGTGCCAATCACGCCCGTCACCACGGCACCTCTGGTAGCCTTGACAAGCGCGGGCAGGCGGATGTCTGGACTATGACCGTAACCGAGTACAAAAACGCGTCACTGAAAACACGGCTCCAGTACCGGATGTATCGCAATCCGGTAGTAATGTTCGGACTGGGGCCTCTTTTCGTATTCCTGGTCACCAATCGCGTGCCGCGAAGCGGATCCGGGAGGAAGGATCGCATGAGCGTCCACGGCACCAATACTGCGATAGCGGGCCTTGCCGCCCTGCTGATTTTGGCTGTCGGCATAAAGGCCTACCTCTTCATACAAGGCACTATCGTATACACAGGTGTGATGGCTGGAATCCGGTTGTTTTACGTTCAGCACAAGTTTGAAGGGGTCTACTGGGCCGACAGCAAGGATTGGGATTTCGTTCAGGCATCCGTAAAAGGCTCATCGTTCTACAAGCTGCCCGCAGTTCTTCGATGGTTCACCGGCAATATCGGATATCACCATGTTCATCATCTCAATCCGCGTATCCCCAATTACAATCTGCCTAAATGCCACCAAACTCTCCCCTTGCTGAGTGAGACCAAGCCGATCAAGTTGTTCTCCAGCTTCAAGTCGCTGCGCTACCGCCTCTGGGATGAGCGAAATAACAAGTTGGTGGGATTCCGGAGCATTCGCACCGGAACTGACTGCGGCAAGGTTGACGCTCATCGGCTCACACCCCGCCCAACAGGCGGGGCTGTAGCCGACCCCGTTTTTGTCACGTCATCTGGAACGGCATCAAGCCGGAAGAGCGGGCAACTCCAGGCTCCGCTTCATGTCTACCAGCAGCGCCACATAAATGCCGTGGCAAAACGGATAAACGGTAGCATCGTTCTTCTCCCAACTCGACGAGAACTGTACACGGGTGCCGTTCCCGGTGATCGCCGGCTCCACCGTGACTCGCCCGACATAAGAATCAACATCGGCTTTAGATACCGGCGATGGTCCATCGTCGATACTGTAGGCAAACGTGCGGCGCTCGTCGTCCAGTTCCAGAAGGGTCTCCCTAAAAGCTCCGTTGAGCACACGTTTGGATCCAGGTTGATCCCCTGGAATGTCGCCGACCGCCTCAATATCGGTAATTACATTAGGCGCCCAGCTCATATCATGGAAGTTACGGATCGACTTCCACACTCGCTCTATCGGCGCCTTTATTACGGTCCATTGGTTTGATTGTCCCACGCTGGTCTCCTTTCAAGGTACGCAGCGGTTAGTGTAAGACGCGGTTCGGATAGTCCGCAGTCTGTTGAGTCTTTTGGTATAACACCAAAACCGAGATATACATAAACATTTCTGGTCAAATTTCATGAACTCACTTACGGTCTCGGCGGGAGTCATTTCTTATCGGCCGCCTGACTCCGGAACTCAGCGCGCAGTCGTAGCTTACGTCCCATCGGCATTTCCGCCTAAGTGTCGATTTACCTCCGGCTGAGACTGTCGATACTCACGTCCCGGACCTACTCAGTCACGGAACGACTGTAATTGTCGAATGCGTGTACCGTAACCCAATCAATCGGTGGCCGCCAGAGTTGTCCTCTCCCGGATCGCCTGATGATTCTCGTAACCTCTCCTCACACCGTTCACCATAAAGTCGAACTTGACGTCTTTGTCCCGCGGATCCGAGGCTTTCACCACCAGTTTCGACGCCGTCAGCTTATCGACATACAGCATCGCCCGCACGGGACCACGCGGAGTCACCTGAGCCGTCAGGCCATCGCCGTTCGTTACCAGCGCGAAATCCTCCGGCAAGTCGATCTCGGCGACACCGTCTCGTAGCACGGCGCTCCCGCGGGTGTACGTGCCGGCCTCGTTACCCTCCAGCGCCACATAGATTATCTCCTTTGAATCGTCCCCGGGATGTGCCTGCACGAATGCTTTCGGGCCGAGTACCGTGAGGGCACCCGTGACAGTCAGATCAGAATTCACCTGAACGGGCTGGGCGAATGTCGACAACCCATCACAAGCTAGCCTGGTGCCCGTTGCTACAAGTAGTTCAGGCGAGGGCGCCATGGTCAAAGACAGATCAGTGGTAGCGTCGTCGTTGATATCCCACGTTGCCGAGTTGCGACAAACCACTGACCCGGTGCAGGTGAGCGTCCCGGAGACACTGAGCGTACTGCTGCAGGTGGTCGCGCCCGCGACGCTGCAACTGCTCCCGAAACTGGCGCCGTTGTCGCAGACAAATCCGGCGCTGCCGGTCACCCAGACACGCGCGCCGCCGGACGAGGTCACCGCGAAGTCGAGCGCGCCGTCGTCATCGATATCGCACAGCGCCAGGTGACCGCTCGGGTTGTCCAGATCGAGCGCCACCGCCCGATTCGACGATGGCCGGGTCAGGCTGATCGCGGTGGGGTTGGCGGCGAATTCCCTCGCGGTCGGCCCGGTCAGTTGAATGCCTTCGGCGGTGTACACCGCCGATGTTCCCGAAACATCCGGAACTAACACAAGCCCGCTGGTGCGGCTCAGCGTCACTGTAGTACTGGAGCTCAGGTCAACCAGGCTGACGTCATCGGCCGTACATATGAGCCTCTGATTTCCACCGCTCTTGATCAACTCCAGGTCATCGGCGGTGAGACTCCCCAGCGAATTCCCCGCACCGGTGATTTGCACACCATCCGAGCGTACTCGCGCCGTCTCCGCGATCGTGCCGTCGCGAAGATACAGTGTCCCACGGGTCGAACTGCTCGCCCCCAACTCAACCAAGTCGGTGGCGCCGCTCGTCACGGACAACCCCCTGCCAACAGTGAGCGGTGTGGCCAGTCGTACGGTTTCTGTCCCGTTATCAATGGTCACACTGCCAAAATCAGAGGAAATTCCCGTCTCATCCAGGGTCAGTGTCTGGGCTCCAGCTCCGGTAAATGTCAAGGTCCCACTTGAGATCGACACCAAACGCGGATCGGTAAACTGCACAAAGCCTCCGACATCAAGGCCATCCACCGAAACATCCGGGGACAGCGATAACACTCCCGCCTCTACCCTGATTCTGGCCGTATCAGTGCCGGAAATGAAGCGCATCTCGTCGGGCAAAAGCTCGCCTAAGGTCCCGCACGGCTCACACACCGTCCGCAGCTTCCCTGCCTCGGCCATGGTGTAGAAGAGTTGGTTAAATACGTCATCAGCGATAAGCACATACGGCTCCCCAGCCGGCGGCAGCGGCGGCAGTGCCGAAATCAGATCAACGCTCTGGCAGATGAGGTGCCCTTGACCCGTGCACATCGCCTCGGCCCCGCTGGCGTAGTAGATACAGAACCGATCGGCTGCCATCTCAGCCGAATCCTTGTCGCCCGCGCCACGATCAGCGATTATCGAGACCGACAAATCGGTCAGCCTCAACCGCTCCTCAACCCAGGGCGTGACAATGGATTCGCCGCTGAGCAAAATCGATCCCGGGGCCGACGTGAAATCGCCCAGCACTCGTGGGGTCACCATGCTGTAGGGAACCGAAGCCAGCGCGATTCGTGGATCCAGCTCAGGATCGGTGTCGATCGTGATTCCCAGCCATCTGTTGGGGCCATCGAACAATCCGTCGGGAAGCGGTACCTCGCTACCGATTACGAGACTCAGAAGTCCCGACTCTATCGTGATCGGCGGATGGGGCTCCGTGTACAGAAGGTTGGTGAGCGATATCGACGTCGGGTCGTCCCAGATCCGAATAGTGACGTCGACTGTCCCGTCGATAGGGTTGCCGGAGGCGTCAGTGACCAGCCCTTGATACGAAATCAGCGCCGGCACGCCTGCGGCCGTCAGGCTACCGACAGTCGCTAGCGACCAGGCAACCATTGCCCCCACAACTACCAAAGTCCTTGTGTGACACATGGTTAAACTCCTTTAATGTTAAGTTCTGCCGACGCGGCAAGGCGCGCTGACGGCTTCGAATCGGCTTTGCGTTAGGCGTATTAACTCCGAGGATATACGGAGGGAACTTGGCATGATGGAGAAAAATCGTGCGGCTCCCCGGACCACCCCGGACCTGCCTTTACCATCTCCGCTTGCCGATTTTGTCGCGGTATGTTAGTCTTGCACCCACGAAAATCCACAATCCCTGGAGAGTCAGACCATGGCCGAGAAATTCATCTTCCACATGTACCGCGTGAACAAGTTCTACGGTCAAAAGCAGGTATTGAAGGATATCAACCTGGGATTCTTTCCCGGCGCGAAAATCGGCATAGTCGGCGAAAACGGCTCCGGCAAAACCACGGTACTGCGCATCATGGCCGGCCGCGACAATGAGTTCCAGGGCGAGGCCTTCATCACGCCCGGCTACCGTGCCGGGATGGTCGAGCAGGAGCCGGAGCTTGACCCAAACCTGACTGTGCGGCAGACAATCGAGTCGGCTTTCGGTGAGATCAAGGGATTGCTCGACGAATACAATCGCCTCGCCGACAGCCTGGCCACACCGCTGGACGACGATCAGATGCAGAAGGCAATGGATCGGATGGGGGTGCTGCAGGACAAAATTGACACGATGGATGGCTGGAATCTCGATCAGTCACTGAAAATCGCCAGCGATGCGCTCTGTCTGCCTGATGACGACCGTCTGGTGGGAACTCTCTCCGGCGGTGAGCGGCGGCGCGTGGCCCTCTGCAAAGCGCTTCTGGAACGACCCGACCTGCTGCTGCTCGACGAGCCAACCAATCATCTCGATCCCGAAACTATCAACTGGCTCGAGGAGCAGCTCAAGGCGTATCCGGGGACGGTCATCATTGTCACTCACGACCGCTACTTTCTCGACAATATTACCGGCTGGATACTCGAACTCGACAGCGGCCAAGGAGTACCGTGGGAAGGGAACTACACATCGTGGCTGGAACAGAAACTGGCCAAGCTGGCCGCGGCAGAGAAGAAAGACACCCCCCGGAGTGAGGCTTTGAAACGCGAGTTGTCCTGGATACGGATGAGTCGCGGCGAGCGCAACGAACTGTCCCGCGCTCGCATTCGAGAGTACGAGCAACTGGTGGCGCGCGAGACCGCCGCGCAAAAGGGAGACGGCACGACCATTCAGATCGCACCCGGTCCGGAGCTGGGGAACCAGGTGATAGAGTTCCATGACGTTGCCATGGGCTACGATCACCAACCGCTCTTTGAACACGTGACCTTCAATGTTCCGAGGTCGGCGGTGGTCGGGTTGGTCGGGCCTAACGGCTCAGGTAAGACGACCCTGTTCAAGTTGATTACCGGGGATCTCAAGCCCGTAGAGGGAAAAACGGTAATTGGATCGACCGTGAGGCTCTCGGTAGTCGGCCAGGAGCGTGATGATCTGGGCGACGAGCTAACGCTGATAAGCGAAGTCGGCGGCGGGCTGGAAGAGGTCACGGTTGGTAACCGTACCATGCCGATTAGGCAATACCTGGCGCTGTTTGGCTTCAAAGGGGCGGCCCAGCAGAAGAAATCGAGCGAGCTTTCCGGCGGCGAGCGCAATCGCTGTCACCTTGCCAAAGTGCTCAAGACTGGCGGCAACGTGCTGTTGCTTGATGAGCCGACTAACGATCTCGATGTCAATACGCTGCGCATGCTCGAGGAAGCGATCATGCAGTTTTCCGGCTGTGTGCTGGTCATAAGTCACGACCGGTTCTTCCTCGACCGAGTCTGCACCCACCTGCTGGTTTTCGAGGGCGAAGGCCGGGTGCGGTGGTACGAGGGGAACTTCTCGTCGTACCAGGAGTGGCGCAGCCGCGAGCTTGGCGACCGCCTTTTCGAAAACCGCCGCAACCGGTATCGGACACTGGTGAGAGCGTGAGATAATGTTGCGCGACGCGACACCTGGTCAAGCGGGCGGCCAATCGTCAGCCGTTGGAAAAAAACTCTCACGGAATACTGGGCTCAAATAAACCAGTTGGTCACCACCGTATAGTTTCTGCAAGTTACGAGCGGAGCTTCGCCCGTTTCCTTCGGTGGTCCGTACTCGCGGTTGCCCTGCCGAGCACGCACCCGCTAGCATACCTGCGATGTGGTGGGTCGAGGTGTAGTTCGTTATAACCGCGCCCGCGTCTCTTACTCCCACGCAAACCAAACAACGAGTTTTTATTCAAGCGAGGATCACATGAGCGCAATGACCATTAACCAGGCGAAGGGCGGCTCGATAAAAGTAGAAGTCGCCGCTGTCGAGAAGTTACGGGGCTCCTTCCGGGGCAAAATCATGCAGCCGGGCGAGCCGGGCTATGACGACGCCCGCGCGATCTGGAACGCGATGATCGACTGCAGGCCGGCGCTGATCGCCCGGTGCGCCGGTGTGGCCGACATTCGTAAGGCGGTGGAATTCGCCGCTCAACACGGCCTTCTGACAGCTGTTCGCGGCGGCGGCCACAACATTGCCGGTAATGCGATATGCGACAACGGCATGGTGATAGACCTTTCCGGCATGAGATCGGTACGTATTGACCCGGAAGCACGCGTGGCTCATGTCGAACCGGGCGCTACGCTGGGCGACTTCGATCGTGAGGCCCAGGCGTTCGGGCTGGCCACGCCGCTCGGGATCAACTCAACTACCGGTGTCGCAGGCTTGACCCTCGGCGCCGGATTCGGATGGCTGTCTCGCAAGCATGGCATGACTATCGACAACCTGCTGGCGGCCGATGTCGTTACTGCCGACGGCCGGTTTCTTCGTGCATCTGAGAAGGAAAACTCGGACCTCTTCTGGGCTTTGCGTGGCGGCAGCGGCAATTTTGGTATCGTCACGAGATTCGAGTTCCGCCTTCATCCGCTGGGACCCGAAGTATTCTGCGGTCTCGTAGTGTATCCGCTTGCCGAGGCTGACTCCGCCCTGAAGAAGTATCGGGAGTTCGCGAAGAAGCTGAGCGATGACACCGCCGTGTGGGTGGTTCTCCGCCAGGCGCCGCCGTTGCCGTTTCTGCGCGACGATGTTCACGGCAAGGAAGTGCTGGTGTTCGCGCTCTTCCACGCCGGCAATGCCGAGCAGGGCCTGAAAGCAATTGACCCGGTACGCAAGTTCGGTTCGGTACTGGGCGAGTTCATCGGCATGCAGCCCTACACCTCCTGGCAGGGCGCTTTCGACGCCCTGCTCACGCCGGGAGCGCGCAATTACTGGAAGTCGCACAACTTTACGGACATCAACGACGCCGCAATCGACCTCGCTATACGCTATACCGCGAAGCTGCCTACGCCACAGTGCGAGATTTTCTTCGGGCAGATTGGCGGAGCCACCACACGCGTTTCCCCCGACGCCATGGCGTATTCTCACCGCAACGCCATTTACGTGATGAACGTGCACGGGCGTTGGGAGTCCCCGAACGACGACACCCGGTGCATTGAATGGGCGCGGACCTTTTTCCGCGAGATGACTCCTCATGCCACCGGCGGGGTGTACGTAAACTTCCTGACCAGTGACGAGTCGGATCGTATCGGGGCCGCCTACGGTCCACATCTTAAGCGGCTGCAGCAGATCAAGATGAAGTACGATCCGGAGAACTTATTCAGCGTGAATCAGAACATTCGCCCGTCGGCGTAGCTGACGGGCCGCGGCAACACGGGGCGTGACCGGCCCGGTAGCCCACCGGTTCCGCACTCGGTGACCTACCGCGCTTGTACACTCGGTGCCCTATCCCCTTGCGGGTGGGATGGAGATAGCTCCCGCGAAAAGTGCGGTGTCGGGTTCCCCGCCTGATTCTGTGGGCGGCACACGTCCTCGTGTGCCCTATTGTCCGACGCCCCACCCTCCCGGTGGCCCTCCCGCTTGCGGGTGGGATGGAGACCCCTCGCGCAAAAATGACCTCGGTGGCCCACCATTTATGGTGGGACTGAGATGCCTCTCGCACGAAGAGCTGCCCTTCGCCGGCAGATGAGGGCATCTGCCGGGCACAGACACAAAGCCGTCGGCGGATGAGCCTCGGCGCCCCACCAGTTTGCGGGCGCGATGCTTGTGGGCGGCACTCGCCCTCGTTCTGTTGTGGGCGACACATGTCCTCGTGTGCCCCATTGCCCGGCGTCCCAACCGCATCTTGCCCTGGCTCAAAGCGTTAGCGAACTGCGCAATTTTCGATAAGCCACCCTTTCATCTGAATTATCAACCATAGAGGACCGATAATATCCTTGTTGTCGGTCGGGCCGTGCGCGCTCGCCGCTGGGCCAGACCTTACTCCCGGGTTTTAGCTTGTTGTCTTTGGATCACTAACTCTGTTCCTTTGACATCGCCGCTAACGCGGACTGATAGGTAGCCGTAGCGTGATCTCGTCGGACATGATCTCAACCCAGGAGACTGTGGCGCAGGACTCTGCTCGTGACGGCAGGCGACGACTGCTCTGGATCGTGTATTTGCTCTCGTTCGCCATCCTGGTCTGGTTCTTTGTCGAGGGTTTTGACTATTACATGACACCGTACACCGAGCGCCCTCACCACCCGGATTATCGCGGGCTCCGTCCCGCCGGATCGCGCGGTCTCGCCTACGGAATCGCCGGATCGGTCATGATGGTCATGATGCTGGTCTACTCGCTGCGGAAACGCACCCGCCTGCTGGGACGCTCGCTCCCCCTGCGCCCGCTGCTCGACTTCCATATCTATCTGGGCATTATAGGGCCGCTTTTTATCGTCCTGCACACCTCGTTGAAAGTACAAGGACTGGTGGCTGTCAGTTTCTGGTCGATGGTGGCCGTGGCGGCCAGCGGGTTCTTCGGACGTTATCTCTATCTACAGATACCGCGCAACATTGCCGGCAAGGAACTGACTCTGCAGGAAATGGAACAAACCAGCGCCGATACCGCCGGCAACCTCAAAGCGCGCTTCAAGCTCGACGACATCACCCTGGGGCAGGTTGACGCATTGTTCGAAAAGCGGCTCATACCACGGGGCAACGCTACCTTCGCGGCGATTCTCAGTCTCATGATCGATGACCTGATACGCCCTGTGGTTAAGAGCAAACTGCGACGTCAACTGTTAAAGATCGTCTGGCTGCCACGCGATCAGTTTCGCGATCTATTCGAAACGTCGTTCACGCGCGCCCTGCTTCGACGGCGCATTCACCTGTTGGGACAGGTGCAGCGACTGTTTCACTACTGGCACGTGATCCACAAACCGTTCGCCATTATCATGTATTTCATCATGGCGATTCATATCGGTATCGCCATTTGGACCGGGTATGGCTGGATCAGTTAGTCATAATCACATGTGCTTCCGTACAGTGAGTGCAATAGCAGTGCTGATGGTACTCGCACTGCCGCAGACTACCCGGGCGCAACTGTCACCGGGGGATTTACACCAGTCCCATGCCTTCCTGGAGGGAGTGCAGAACTGCAATCGATGTCACGGCACGGATGCGCACTTAATTGCCAACAAATGTCTCGAATGCCACTCGCTTATTCGCGACCGCCTGAACGCCCGCACCGGCCTTCACGGCAGTCAGAACTATCGTGAATGCCAGTTGTGTCATGTCGAGCACCAGGGGCGCGACTTCGATCTGGTATGTTGGAAAAATGGTCATGAAGGTTTCAATCACGCCCACACCGGGTATGCCCTTGACGGCAAGCACGCCTCGCTTGAGTGCCGCGCCTGCCACCGGGAGACGTACATTCCTGACCGGTCAGCTCTCGCGCGCGACAAGATAACGCTGAGCCGAACTTATCTCGGTCTTGATAAGGCCTGCAAAAGCTGCCACTTCGATGAACACCGCGGCCAGGTATCGACTGACTGCGCAAACTGCCACACCACCGCCGCCTGGAAGCCGGCATCCGGGTTCGATCACTCCCTGGCCGGGTATGCGCTGCTGGGGAAACATCTCGAGGTCGCCTGTGACAAGTGTCACCTCGTGCAGGTGGACAGTCGCCCCGAAGACGACGGCCGGTACATGCATCTTAGACCGATCGCCCACGATCTCTGTACCGATTGCCACTTTGACGTTCACAAGGGCAAGCTGGGCAGTAATTGCCGTAACTGCCACAACCCCGACGGCTGGCATGTGACTGATCGCGCGAAATTCGATCACAGCCGCACCCGGTTTCCCCTTCTGGGGCGGCATGCTTCCGTCACCTGCGACAAGTGTCATGCACCGGAGAAAAAGTCTCGCGAGCTTAAGTTCGGAGCCTGTCTCGATTGCCACTCTGACTTCCATCGGGGAGAGTTTGCCTCCCGCCCGGCCAAAGGCGCCTGCGAGGAATGCCACACGGTCGCGGGTTACAGTCCGGCGACATTTCTGATGTCACAGCATGAAAGCACTCAGTATCCGCTCCGTGGCGCGCATCGCGCGGTGCCCTGCCTGGCCTGTCATACGAGCCGGGACGGCGAACAAAAAGCGCTTGTTTATCACTTCAAGTTCAGGTCTACCAGATGCTTGGATTGTCATCGCGATCCCCACCGTGGCGAGGTCAATAAGTACGTAGCCGCCGGCGGTTGCGAAACCTGCCATGGCGTCGAATACTGGGCACTGGTCAGTTTTGATCATAGTCAAACCCGGTTTGCGCTTGACGGAAAACACGCCGCGGTCGCCTGCATCATGTGCCACAGCACGGGGACGCCGGCGCGTGGGGAAACGCATCTGACCTTTGTGGGTGCGTCAAAGCAGTGTCAGGACTGCCACCGCGATGTACATCGAAGCCAATTCGCCGCGTCCCTGACCCACCTGACCGATTGCTCCGGCTGCCATACCTCCCGAAACTGGAAGGCCGAGAAGTTCGATCACAACCGAGGCTCGCGCTTTGCGCTCGACGGAGCTCATAGGCACGTTGCCTGTGGCCGATGTCATGTACCCGCCATGGTCGACGGCGAGCGGTTCGTGGCATACAAGCCGCTCGATACGGCGTGTGTCTCCTGCCATGGAGCGAACCTTTCCCTGGAAAGCGAGAAGAAGTCATGAGTAAAGCCCCCCTTATCCTCATGTTGCTCCTCTCGAGCTTTGTAGGAGTAATCCTCAGCCAGACATCCACGAAAAACCCCCACGGGCAGATCAAGTGGGATTGCCAGAGCTGCCATACGTCGGAATCCTGGACCGAACTGCGCGACACGCTGGCGTTTGACCACGATGAAACCGGTTTCCACCTGACCGGCGCACACGCCTCGGCGCAATGTATCGGTTGTCACAAAGATATGGTGTTCAGTCATGTCGGAGTAGATTGCCAGGATTGCCACACCGACCATCATCAGGGGCAACTCGGACCCAATTGCCGGAGCTGCCACACACCGCGTGACTGGCAAAGCCGCAAGAACGTGCTGGAGCTGCACGCTCAGAAAGGGTTCGCGCTTACGGGGGTACATGCGGTAGCCGACTGCGAGGCCTGTCACCGGGGGCATGACCGCCAGGAGTATGCCGGCGCGACGGTCGACTGCGAGGGTTGCCACGCCGAGGCGTTTGCCGCCGCGACCGAGCCGAATCACCAATTGGCCGGGTTCACCATGCGCTGCGAGCAGTGCCACCACGCGGCATCGGGAACCTGGAATGATGTCACTTACACGCATCCGTCCGGGTTCGCTTTGACCGGCGCCCACAAGCAAATCGAGTGCAAGTCCTGCCATGCCACGACTTTTGCGGGTACGCCGACCAATTGTTACGATTGCCACAGCGCCGACTTTGCAGCTACGACCGACCCGAACCATGTCGAGAGCGGTTTCACTCCGCAGTGCGCGGTTTGTCATTCAACCGCCGGCTGGGAACCGGCGCGGTACGATCACAACGCCACCGGCTTTCCGCTCACCGGAAGGCACCAGACCATCGCCTGTGTCTCGTGCCATGCAACCACATACGCCGGCACGCCGGGCGACTGTTATTCCTGCCACCGGACCGAATACGATGCTACGACAAATCCTAATCACGCGCTTGCGGGATTCAGTCAGGATTGTGCGACCTGTCATACCACTATGGCGTGGCTTCCGGCTACATTTGACCATAACGCCACGCCATTCCCGCTTACCGGCGCGCATATGACGGCCGCCTGTGGATCGTGCCACGCTACCGGGTATGCCGGCACTCCTACCGCCTGCTTTGCCTGCCACCAGACCGAATACGACGCCACCACGAATCCGAACCACGCCGCGGCCAATTTCCCCACCGACTGCACGCCCTGCCACAGCACAACCAACTGGACCACGGTCAACTGGGATCACGACGCGCTGTATTTTCCCATTTACACCGGCGCCCACGCCGGGAAATGGGACGTCTGCTCCGATTGCCACGTCCAGCCGGCAAACTTCGCAGTGTTTGAGTGCACCGGATGTCACCTGCAGTCGGAAACCGACCCCAAGCACTCGGAGGTCAACGATTATCAGTATCTAAGCAGTGCCTGCTACAACTGCCATCCACAGGGGAAACATTGATGAGGAACGGTACGATACTCATCATCGGTGGGGCGGTGTTGCTCGGTCTGTGTGCACCGGTAGCTGGTGCCACGACATTTGAGATCAAATACCTGTCGGCCGAGAATGTCTATCTCGGCGGCGGGCGGGCCGATGGATTAGTGGTGGGTGACAGGCTGGTTACCGTCGATGCCGGCAACTGCCGCACCGAACTCGAGATCGTGTTTGTCGCGGATCATTCGGCATCGTGCGCGAAACTTTCCGACAACTGCACGCCGGCAGTCGGAGACAAAGCTGTGCTGGTCTCCAAGCCCTCCGCCGATACCGCTCCATCAGCCGTCGATACAACGCTGGCCGAGGCCGAACGGGATACAACCGCAATTCCACAGCCGGTGGCTCCGAGAAGCTTTTCCCCTCGCCAGGCTCCGACAATAACCGGCGGGGTTTCGTTGCTTTTCAATCACTGGGCCGATCAGAGCAGCACCAATCTCGGTTTCTCCCAGACCACCGCTCGACTCAACCTCAAGGTCCGCCGCCTGTTCGACCGGGATATTACTTTCAGCCTGCGCACCCGGGGGCGTTATGATCAACGTCAGCGAGCATACTCATCTGCGGTATCTCGTCAGGCATGGGAGAATCGCATATGGGAGTTTTCGCTGAGCTATGATGCTCCCCTGGCTCGGCTGAATTTCGGCGCCGGCCGCATTCTGCCGCGGCGAGTGTCCAGTGTCGGCTACCTCGACGGATTACTGCTCGAAACCCGGGCAACTGAGAATCTGCGTGTCGGTCTGTTCGGCGGCTCGGAGCCTCACTGGGCGTATGCCAATGACCGTGTCTCGGTCAACCGGGCCGGCGTCTATCTCAGCGTGATCAGCCCTACGGGCGGAGGTCTAATTCTGGAACAGAGTATCGCCGCGGTCGGAGAATATCACGCCGGCACAGTGAGCCGCGAGCTATTCGCCTTACAGGGTCGAATTAGTTCCGGCAGCCGGTGGAGTATCTATCATACTGCCGAAGTCGACATAAACCGTCGCTGGCGCAGAGACGCCGCCGGCAAAAGCCTCAGCCTGTCCAGCCTCTACGCCGGAATCAACTACCGCCTGTACAATTCAGTTCGATTTGTAGTCAGCTACGACAATCGCACCAATTATCGCACCTATGAAACCAGAACGGTGGTCGACTCCCTCTTTGACGACCACCTTCGCCAGGGTGTACGCACCCAGGTCGATGTGGCGCTGCCATACCAGGTGCGAGCGTCGATCGGCTACGGCCTGCGCAAACGGTCGGGCGATCCGGACCAGACCAACAGCTATTCCCTCTATCTGAGCCGGGCCGGACTACTCGGCTTCGGCTCGACTATCTCGGTCCACTACGCAGCCTTTCAGGGGCCGTTTGACCGCGGCGACAACTACTCCACCCGCGTGACTCGTTCGGTTTCTCGCAGGTTACAACTGTCGCTCGGCTACGGTGGTTATCGCTACCGGGCGGAATCGTCGGACTCGTACCGTAGAAGCAACTGGTTTGAGATCGGCGCGCAGGCCGATTTGTCGCGGCGGCTGTACTTGGGCGGTTCGGCGGAATTCGACAGCGGCGACGATATCGACGGCACTCGTGTTCAGACCGAGCTCGGCTATCGGTTCTGAGGGCTGAACTCGATTACGGCTCAACGGTAGAAGCGATATGCAGCAGTTTCTCATTTGGCTTGGCGTCATTCTACTCGGTTTGATTATCCTCGTGCCCTATGTCCGGCGCTTTCGCCGCCAGCAGCACACGACTGCCGAAAGAAAGAAAGAGGCGCGGGCCCTGGGGATCGACCGGCCCCGGTCACAGTATCCCATGATCGACCGATCGGTTTGTATCGGCTGCGGGTCGTGTGTGGCGGCCTGCCCGGAGGGCGACGTCCTCGGCGTGGTCTGGGGTGTGGCCGAGGTCATCAACTGGGAGCGGTGTGTCGGCCACGGCTACTGTGAGACCGCCTGCCCGGTGGGAGCGATGAAGGTGGGCCTGGGCGATGTCACCTCCCGCCCCGATATCCCGATCCTGAGCTCCTGCAATGAAACCGGCGTGCCGGGCATATTCATCGCCGGCGAATTGGGCGGCCTATCGCTTATTCGCCATGCGGTCGCTCAGGGCAAGATGGTGGTCGACGAAATCGCCGGACGCCTGCACGGACCGTCGCATGACGACTTGTACGACATAGTCATTGTCGGCGCCGGTCCGGCCGGACTCACCGCGGGACTGGCCGCAACCCAGCACCGGCTCAAGTACATGCTGCTCGATGCCCGTGATGTCGGCGGCACTATCCTGCACTACCCGCGCCAGAAGCTGGTGATGACTCAGCCGGTCGATATTCCGCTCTACGGCCGACTGACCAAAGAGGAGTACTCCAAAGAACTGCTTTTGGACATCTGGCAGGCGATCACCGAGCAGTTCCGACTCAACGTGCGAGCCGGTGAATGTGTCGAGTCAGTCACGTGGAATGGGAGTGCGTTCGACGTGCGCACCGTATCGAATTCGTATCTGGCCCGATACGTGGTGCTGGCGATGGGGCGCCGCGGCACGCCGCGCAAACTCGAGGTCCCCGGCGAGGAACTGGCCAAGGTAACCTATCAGCTAATGGACGCGCAGTCGTATCAGGGCAAGAGAATGCTGGTGGTCGGCGGGGGCGACAGCGCAGTCGAGGCTGCGGTCGGCCTGGCCAGGCAGCCCGGTAATGATGTGACCATATCCTACCGCAAAAGCGGTTTTTTCAGAGTGAAGAAGAAAAACGAAGAAGCCGTCACGCGCATGATCGCCGCCCGCAAACTGAAGGCGCTGTTCGAGTCGCAGGTGGTCGAGATACGGCCTGAATCAGTGCTGCTGGGAACACCGCCAGGTCAGGTCGAGCTACCGAATGACTTTGTCATCGTGCAGATCGGCGGCCTGCCACCATTCGACATGCTCAAGAAAATGGGAATCGCCTTCGGCGGCGACACGCGCAGCTTCCGTGAATTCGACTTTGCCCTGAAAACCTGAGCGCTTCGACCCAAGGGGCCACTCGCTACTTCAACAGCATCATCTTCTTCGTTTCCAGATGTTCGCCGGCGCGGAGCCGGTACAGGTAGATACCGGTCGCCACACGGTCGCCAGATTGATTCAGCCCATCCCACTCCACGCGGTGTACTCCGGCCGCCCTCGGCTCGTCAACGAGGACACGCACGATTTGCCCCAGCAGGTTGAGCACGTCGAGGCGCACGCGCTCGGCTCGCGCCAAGCTGAATTCAATCACGGTCCCGTTGTTGAACGGATTCGGATAGTTCTGCGCCAGACCGATGTGGTCGGGCAACAGCACGCCGCCCGGGCCCTCATCGATCGATGTCAACTGATCGCTTGTAAACGCCGCATAGTAAGAGTGACTGCCCTTGGATATGCTCGTGTAAACAACATTGGCAGAGGTATCTACCCAGCCGCCGACCAACTCCCACCTGCCTTGGCTTATGTTCCACTGATAAACGCGAATCCGATGCTCTTCGTTCTGAGGCGGCGGCGCACTTTCGACACCGGCCGGATTGTACGTGATCGAGAAACCAAGTGGCTCACTGAAAGTGGAATCACCTGAAACAGCCACCGCCTGGACGCCGCTCACCTGCAGTGCACCGCTCACCACGCCGTTCTGCGACGGCGGATACGCGCATGATGTGAGAATGACTGTGCGGTCGCTGACTGCTGAGTCAAGTTCGAGGCGGGTTGTCATGTCCAGGCTGAACATCGTGCGAGCGCCCTCACCTCCCGGTTGTCGCTCGATACGGAACTGAACAGGCACAAAAAACGTCTGGGAGGCGAGGTCCCGAGCGCTAATGAGGAGCTCCCCTTCAGATATATTCGTATCGTTCGGCAAAGTCGCGAGATAATGAAAAAACCCATCTCCATTCATTTGACCGGACCAGACAGTAGCGCTGTCCAACGCAAGAAAGTACGACGGTAACCCAGGGAAATCGAATATATAGTCAAGCCGCAGATCGATGGAGTCCCCTCTCGGCATCAGCGTGAAAAGCATGGGCAGGTTTCCCTGAACCGCAGTGAGGTTCACAACGATGCTGTCACCCATGGAATCGCCTAACCTGATTCCGCCGCTCAACCACTCGACCTGCGACTGAACTGTCGCCACGGCCGGCGCACCGGGTACTTCGATACGAAGTGCCGATGAGGCCAGTATGCTGTCGCCTGTGCGCACACCTAGTACATAGATCCCGCCGTTACTCGACGTCCCACCCTGCGCAATCATTGTTTGCGACGGCATTTTCATGTGATGGACCGCGGCCCGAGGGACCGGCTGTCCGCTGCGCGGATCGCGCACGGTGACGAGCCTATCACGGCCCACGCGCGGCGTGGAAACGACATTGAACTCGATCAGCCGCCCGACATCGTAATCGAGGCTGGTCGCATTGTCGTTGGGGCCGAAGAAGAACGAGCGGGCGGCCAGGCCCGGCTGTTCGGCGGGCTTAATAATCGGCGAATGGACTCCGCCGTATTCCTTCTGCCAAACGAACTCAAAGTGATCCCAGCAGGAGCGGCCGTAAGCGCGCCATTGCTCGTTATTGCGGCAAGCCACATCAATGTACTGCAGCGACCAGGACATTTCGCTGCTCGCTGCGCCGTGGTGGGAATACTGGGAATCCATGAAACCGTACCAGCTCATCGGCGCACAGCGACGGGTGGATACGCGGTACTCATCCAGGAATCCGAGCACATAATGTCCCAATTCATGGGCGATAGTTCGGAAGTTCGTTTCGCCGTCGGGCCGCATCGGCCATTCGATCACAGTCGAATCGACGCTCAGATCCACGCTCCCGAACCAGCGACGGCAGAACAGCACCCGCGCGTTGGCGTCAGTTCTGTAGATGCCGTCCGCTGTAGCCTCCGGCTCCAGCGCATTGGTCGCGTAAATCCGGACGTCGGCCAGACGCCACAGAAGCGAGTTGTTGTATATCCAGACCGTGTCAAGCCGGAGCTGGCCGTCGGTCACGTCGTAGAGGTAATTCGACGCGTTCCGAAAAGCGGCGGACAGATTACTGATATAGGCCTCGTCGGCCTCCCACTGAATGCCCACGATCAGGTTCACCGCAATCGTAGAGTGATTCAGCTTGACGATCTGCAGCGGCTCATCGGTCAGTTCATCGTAAGACATGGCGTACGTGGCCTGGTCGAAAACTGCGTTATCCAGGTACACCGTGAACGCATTGGTAAGTGCCCCGAGCGTATTACGCGCTTTGGGGAGGCTCGCCAGTTTCTTCGACACTTTGATCGAATCCCCTGTCGCGATACCACCCTCGGCGAGGAGCTCGCTTAGATCGATAATGCCGCCGGCGTCAGACATGACGGAGTCGAGAAGCACTTCCGTGAAGCTGGGCCGGTCGTTCGCCACTTTATAGACACTGAACCAGGTGTTGGCAATTGGGGCATCGAAAGCGTCGATCACGATCAGCCGCTTGGCCGGCCAACAGGGGGAGAACTCCGACGTGTTGTCGTCCCAGTCGGTCGCGGTGGCCGTAAAGAACTTGCCGATGAGCGAGACCAGGGATGTGGCCGACTCGAATTCCGCCACTCCATCCGCATTGGTGGTCACCTGGGTGGTCCAGAGCGAGAGCTCCCCCTCGCCGTATCCCGACTGATCACAGCTGTCATTGATATAGAACTCGATCACGTAGCCGGTGGTCGGCTCCGCAACTATGTGACCATAGAAGTACGTCAGGCCAGCCTTATTGAGGACCGAGTCCAGGATCGGAAAATTCACGAGCTTGTTCGGTCCAATGTCAGGATCGAGCGAATCGTTGGGGGTCACACCCGGCGGAAGCAGGTCGATTCCGAGCCCCCCATTGCCGTACATGATATTCCGCCTGATCGTGTTCCCCTCGCCCGAGACAACCAGCACCCCTTCGCGCAGGTTGTAGGCGATCACGTTGGAGAGATCGGGATCGGCGTCGCCAATCCTGTTCTGCGAGCTGTTCTCGATGACAATACCGCCGTAGTTGCCCGCACCCGGGTGGCCTGATACATCCGGACCGATCGTGTTCTGCAGAACAACGGCGCTGTCGGCATTCAAGAGACTTATGCCGTAGCCGTCAAAATTGTTGATCGCCAGCCCCCGGATTTCGCAGTCGTCGGCAGACACCGTCAGGGCTTTGGCCGACAACCCGCCGCCATCGAGCCGTACCCGATGCAGGGTCGGCTGCGTGGTGGCGTCGAGTGTCACCGGCGTAGTTATTTCCGGCAGTTCCGACTGCACACCGATCGACGGTACCCCCGGCACCGGGATACGAAAGATGATAGTGTCTCGGTTGGCCGCCTGGTTCGCGTGCTGAAGAGCCGCTCGCAGCGTGCATTCCTCCTCGCCGATCACATTGTAGCCGCCGCTCCAGCACTTGCCGTCGTTCGGATTCGAGTCCGGCGCGTCGCCCTCCGAGTTCACCACCACGCCGGTGATGTCCGGCATCAACAGGCAGGGATAGAGAAAGAAACCGTTTCTATAGGCGGCGACAATCGAGCCGTTGTCGCTGATACTGAGTGCCGCCACGATATTTCCGTTGAGCGTGGGGCCACCGACTGCGCCGGGAAAATTGGTGACGAGGGTATTCAGATTGTAGGTGGTATCGCCGTCGTAATAGAGGGCCGTGACCTGCGACGAGCCACCTGTTACCCACGCGCCCACAACTTCACCGTGGCCGTTCACACCGTACGCTTCGCTCCAGGCGGTGTTGGCGAAAACTGTCCCGTGGATGTCGATCTTGGAGCCGTCATAATACCGCCAGGCGTGCTTCATGTGAGTGGTTCCCTCGTTGTAGTCCTCGTACCCAACCACATGCCCGGAGTCGCTGATGTCGTAAGCAACAGACGTGTACCCCCCAGCAAAAAGAGGGATTTCGAGCAGGGCGCCGTTCTCTCCAAAGAACGCGCGATACTGCCCGGTATACGGCGATACCCGCAGTTGCGCCGTGCCGCAGATTTGATTGCTGTTGTTGATGCGTACCGGCAGATCGCGGTACCAAACTGAATCGGGCGGATAGCCGGGCAGCGTACCGGCCACCTCGATCAGGCCGTTCACCCAGAGGACCGGCCGGCTGTGATAGCGCATGAAGCCAAGGTCATCGGGGCGCGACCAGGCCGAGTGTCCGGACACGACGCCGGCGTCGTTGATATCGAAAGCGGTTGCCCGTTCGCACATGAGCAGACCGTTGAAGGCAATCCAATGGGCGCTATCGAATGGGAGAAGTTCCGAGACCGCGTCGTCCCAACTGAACCCGTGCACATGATAATTGCTGAAAATGTACCCGGCGATGTGCCCCCGGTCATTTATGCCGAAGGGAATGATATCCCTCCACACCTTGAACGTGTCCGGAGGTGGCGGCAAGGCCGGTTGTGTCAGTCTACCGGCCGACCAGACCCCGGTTCGCGGAGCCAACGAGTATGCTTCGAGCACAACTTGGTATTGATCATTGATTCGTGGGAAGGCGAGCGGGCTGTACCAGGTCGAAAAGACCGCGGTGGTGTCTTTGATGCGATAGACCTTAAACCCCGGCTGCGCCGCTGCAGTTGCCGCCAGCGCACATAGCGCCATCATCATTATGCCGGCCGACTTCACTTGCATACTGGTGACCAATCTGACGATCGGTGGATGTATTTCAACGACAGTTCACGTTTCGGTTCGCAGCGCCACGCCAAATCAACACTGAATAGTCGCCCGATCCGATCCATGTTAGCTACGGGGACATACGCGATGAGACAACGAGGCTGACAGCTATATTTGTACGGCCAGATAGCACTGCGCCTGGTCCTGCCCACCTGAGGCGGAGGAGACCCGAGGCCGGCTGCTGGTGGACGGGCACGATCACCAGCCACGTGTCGTAGCGGGCAGCCCACGGCTCGCTGTGGTGGGACCGCTTGAGCGAATGGAGCTGAAGGCGGGTCCGCTTGGAACCCGCCACGGGTCGCAGAATCGCCAGTCGCTCGCCGCCGCGAGCGACCCGGGCATTTTAGACCCGCCATTGCTGCCCTGCGAGAGTTACTCACAGCTTCTTATGTGCCGTCGCTTCCCCTGTTGCGCCCGCGCTGCCAGCACTCGCACCACCCGCGCCGCCGCTTGCGACGGTCGTCGTGTTGTTTGTAAGCGTCGTCGTGCTCGAGGCTGACTCGACAATTCCGATAGACGGTCCACCGCCTCCGCCTCCACCAGTGCCGCCGACCCGGCCCGCGCCACCGTTTCCGCCTCTTCCACCTGCGCCTCCCCAGG
>JBFMGC010000005.1:46388-110998 GCA_040752815.1 Candidatus Zixiibacteriota bacterium | reverse complement strand
GCTGACGAACCGCGGGGGTGACAAGAACCGGCGGAACAGGGCGACCACGAGACATAGGGTATCTCCTTTCGTGAAAAAAGAAAGATACCACCTCCTCAATATTAATGCAAGCTAAACATGGGACATAGCACTAGTTCGCGTCTACGAAACACAGCCTGGCGGAACAGGTCTCGAGTCCACAGCGCGTTATAGCGCGTCCGTACGCCAATCAAAAAACTTTATTGCCGCATTCGAAAAAGAATACTTGACAAATGGCTCGAGGTTCAGTATCAGCGGAATCAACAATCACGGGCATGTAGGGAAAGAGCTGGTTCCACTGAGGCGCATTGGTGGAGTCTGTCGCGAAGCGGCGCCGGCATGTCGATCGGCATCGGATGGTGTATGCTGAGTGATCGGTGAATGGCGCGTATGGCCAGTGACAGGTGCAAGACGAGCTCTTGTCAGTCGCGTTGACTGATATGGCCGCAGTTGACTAGGAAGGGGTAAACTGGTCATGGCAGAGAAAGTCAAAGCGTCATACTATAATCACTTGGTCCCCCTCGAGAATGGCAACTGGCTGGCGTTTAACGCGTTGAGATGCGGGCTTGCCGAGATGGATCCGCAGAGCTATCAACGATAATGCGATGTAGTCGCACGGGGCGAAATCAACGGCGACGGACAGGACGATTTTGTGGTTAACCTGCAAGAGGGTGGGTTTGTCACACCCGCCGAACTGGACGAATTGGACGCCATCAGGGCCTCCCACTACCAGGCACGGTTTGGCCATCAGGGATTCGGTTTGACAATCGTGCCCACCTGCAGGTGCAACTTTGCCTGCGACTATTGCTACGAAAGTAAGGACATACATTGCATGGCGGTGGATCAGGACAGCGACATGTCCAAGAGCGTTCAAGAGCACTTGTTGTATCTGTGCGAAAAGGAAATCCCGCAAAACGCCGCATTCTTTGCCATGTGGTACGGCGGAGAACCTCTGCTTTCGAGGGATGTAATCCAGTCTTTAACGACTGGATTTGTGCGAATCTGCGAGTCAAAGAAAAGCGTCTACCACAGTGGCATGATTACGATTGGCTACCTGCTGACCCCAGACAATGTTGAGTTCCTGGCGCAGAATCAGGTGAAGTTCGTCCAAATCACCATAGACGGGCCAAAGCACGTTCATGATAGGAGAAGACCACTGAGAGGTGGAGGAGAAACATTCGATCGAATACTCGACAATATCTGCTATATGGGAGAAAAAGGCAAACCGGCAGTGTCCATCAGAGTGAACATAGACCGGCGGAACGCAGAGGATGTTCCGGAGTTGCTTTCCATTCTCAGGGGCCATGGCTTGCATTCGAAACCTAATATTCGCCTATACTTCGGGCAGACTGTGCACTACTCGAATTCCTGTCCTGATATAGCGTCTCAATGCATGGCGAGCCAGGAGTTCTCTTTCTGGATGGTCGGTGCATATCGCACCGCTCTGGCTCACGGATTTCGGATTGGTATGTGAAGTGCTACCCTTATGCTTGGGCGGGTGCCCATACAGGACAATTCACTCTCAGGAGCTGACTGATCCGCAGGGCACTACTTGTGTTTGGTGGGCACACAACCTCAAACCGATGTTGATGGTGATGAAGGAGGCACAAGGGCGCGGATTACTGTCACCAGTTCGTGGACAAGTGAACATCTCTTCCCCCGCGCCCGATCCTTCGAATCCAGATACGGGCTATGTGTCGAATTGAGCACTATGGAGGCAGGCTAATTTGAGCCGTGGAGTTGGATGATATAACCAGAACCGTTTTGTGTGAAAGGAGGTGGATTGTGAATTGGATCGCTGAACCAAGTACGCAGTTCGATGGCGTCATATATATGAAAATATGCACGTTTGTGTTCTGTTGTAGCGACTCCTGTTTCGCTGACGCCGACCCTTGTGACTACTGTTATGGCAACAAGTGCGTAGTGCTTTACTAAACTCGTGCCGAGCACTTCGGATTCACAGTTTTGTCTAACGCATCGTGCGAAGGAACACAACAGAAAACCCTGGCTTGTGCATATGATGAGGGCCAAGACGCGACATAGCGGAGGAATTACGCATGAAATGGATAGTACAACCTACTCAGGCGACATCGAGCTTTGGGTGTGGCATACCGTTCATTGTGGTCGGGTGCACTGGTAGTCCCGCACTTTGTAGCAGTTGGTGCGGCATTGATTGTGACTACTGTTTCTACTTTATTTATGACTCGTGATTAGCGCAACCCAAGGCGCAATGTGCGCCTTGGATGCCAATAAAACTGGAAAACCTCTGAGAGTCTTGCCTCAAGTGAATGATGCCTTGAGGTCAGCCAGTCCAGACGATGAGCCTTGATGACGTCAGGCAGTGTTTGACTGCCGAGGACGTTCGCGGGAAGACACAGCTTTGAATCGTGGAATTCATACAAGCGCGCAGATCCGGTGGTGTTATTTGTTGCTTTCAGCGGCGATACTTTACGCCGCCACCGGACTGTGCACCAACATCATGCGTGCTGGCATGATGCATACTTCTCCAATACTGGTAGAGCTAACTTTGGCGGTATTCCTGCTGGCCTGGACAATCTTCTTTGCCGCCGCAGGTCTTGTAGGATTGTCGCGAGATTTGCCGAGCTTTGTCGCATGGGGATTTGTGATCGATCGGAAGTTGTGGATAAGCGTAGTCTTGATAGTCATTACTGGCGCGATCCTGATTCACAGGTATCCAGGTACGATTTGGTCGTACGAGTCTTCAATGCCATGGAAGGTAGGTGGGGCAACATTAGAAGAGATTGTCTGCAGGGGCGTCTTCATCAACTCAATTGTGTTTGTGGTGCGGCCGAGGTCCAAATGGACCGTGGCCGTCCTGCTGTGCGCTGCCGCGGCGCTATGGGCGGCCGCGCACATACCGACAAAGAGCCTTGTTGAGATCTGGGGTCTGTTCACTTCAGGCGTTGCTCTTGGCTATATCTACTATTACACACGCTCTCTCCTGTTTCCAATTTTCAGCCATGTTACTGCGAATGCGGGAATGCTCGGTGGGGTGGTCGGTGTCGTGGGCTACTTCGTAGTTTCGGTCTTGGTGCATGTGCTCGCGCGTTCCAGAAGAACCAGTGAGGCCCGTCCCACATGATTGCGCTGGATCAGATTAGCTACCAGTATGCCAAAAGTACGCGGCCAGCTTTACATGAACTGTCTCTCATGTCGGAGCCAGGTTGCATCTTCACGCTCCTTGGACCGAATGGAGCGGGGAAGACCACGCTGCTTCGAATCGTTTCCGGTCTGATTGTCCCTCAAGCTGGATCTGTCACAGTCTGTGATCACGACATGCGCACACGGGAATATCAAGCGCGTGCCTGTATAGGGTTAGTCCTGGGAGAAGAGCGGAGCTTCTATTACCGACTATCCGGCGCCCAAAACCTGGAGTTCTTCGGCGGTCTATACGGAATACCGCGCCACGCGCTGACGGAGCGGATTGGACGTTTACTGGTGCTCGTCGGTTTGGAAGGTGACGCAAAACTCCAATACATGCGCTACTCCAACGGCATGAAAAAGCGCCTGGCTTTGGCACGAGCACTCCTGCACGATCCGCCAGTGCTTTTGCTCGATGAGCCAAATAGCGGCATCGACCCCGCCTCTGCCCGCACGATTAGAGAGATCCTGACCGAACAGAAGGACCGGGGGAAAACCATCCTTCTCACAACTCACGATATGACCGAGGCAGAGCGGCTGTCTGACCAGATTGGGTTTCTCAAAGAGGGAAAGCTTTTGATGGTCGGCACCCTGGCGGAGTTCCAGGGCTTGAGCAAGAAGACGCGCTTTGAGATCGACTTTTGCCGTACCTCTGACTTTTCCGCAAATCGCTTGAATACTCTGGCCGAACGAATTAGATCAGTGTCCGATTTGCACACGATCGATGCGACCGACACCCGCTTGGTAATAACCTCTAACGGCTCGTTCGATATGGGCGCCGTGCTCAAAGAAGTCACGGACTCAGGTCTGGCGATTGTACGAGCCAATACATGTACCGCGTCCCTTGAAGACGTGTTCATTCAACTGGCGGGGTGAGGCGATGTATCGAGCTTTCTTGTTTATCAAGCGCGGCCTCATAACGTTGTTCAGCTACAGGACAGCGCTGGTGCTGGGAATAGTGGGCAGCTTTGTTGGTTTACTGCAGTTTACATTTATGGGAACATTCCTAAACGACGGCAACAGTTTTCCGGCCCTTGCCGCCTATGGTGGGAATCTCTTGGCCTACCTGATTATTGGTACGGCCTTCTCAAGCTTCCTGGGAGTGTCGCTCAGCTCGTTTTCCGGTACTATCCGTTCTGAGCAGCAAATGGGCACTCTTGAGTTCTTACTCTTGTCCAATACTCCCCTTGAGTTGATACTGCTCTATTCTGGACTGATGAATTTCTTGCAAGTCCTGGTGAACGTGGCCTTGTTGTTGGCAATTGTGGTACTTGTTTTTGGCATCCCGATGGATATCAACGTGCCTGCAGCCATTGCTGCTATGTTTCTGACCGTCACCTCACTCTCGGGAATCGGCCTGATGAGCGCGGGCATTATCATTGTGACCAAGGTTGGCGATCCGATTTCCTGGGCCTTTACAGCGTTGACCGGTTTGTTTTCCGGCGTGCTGTTCCCGGTGGAGTATCTGCCGAGCTACCTCAAACCAATCTCGGTCGTGTTGCCAACTACTTACGCTTTGGACGCGTTGCGGCTCGCGCTTATCAAGAATGCTTCGACAGCGACAATTGCACCACAGTTGACAATTCTGTTTATTCTATCTCTGGTTACATTGCCATTGGGACTTACGGCGGTTCGGATGGGATTCAATCAAGCGCGTCGCGCCGGATCGCTCGCACATTACTAATTGGATGGGAGATGCTGAAATGGGAAATGCATCGACTGCAATGGCGGTTGAAACGCCGGCTACTAAGCCATACGGTTATTTGAAGATAATTGCATATCTGTTCTTCGAGCCTTCTAGAGCTTTCAGGGAGCTTTCGAAGACTCCGCGATGGCTTGTTCCGCTTGTACTTTGTTCTTTGGTCGCGGTAGGATTTGAGGCGGCCACCAGTCGATACCGTATGGCTGATCTAAAGGAGCGAATCTCGAACGATTCAACACTCTCACCCCAGGAAGTGTCGCGTCGGCTGCACAACATAGATGCCCAGAGGACGACCTCAATATCGTACACGAAGGTGGCCCTGGGAGCGGCTATATTGACTGGAATTAACGTGATGAAAGTGATCGCAGTGTCGACAATCCTCTTATTGTCAACACTGTCGCTGCGAGAAAGAGCGTCTTTCAAGCAATTGTTCTCCGCTGTGAGTTTCATCTTCCTTGTAACGATTCCGGAGAAGATCATCGTGGCCGCACTCATGGTCGTAAAGGGAAGCTATGACGTTCAACTAGGTCCGGCCGCGTTTGTCAGCGGAGAATCAGAGGGATCGCTGCTTATTACTGTATTGGAACGATTGGATATCTTTAGCATCTGGATTGCGATACTTATGGTAACCGCCCTGCCGATCGTGACGGGCATTTCGAAGCGCAGAGCGGCGGTGGTGGTATGTTGCCTCTGGGCAGGCTGGCTGCTCCTGGCCATGCTTCCCATAAAGCTCATCGATATCAACTGACCGGGTGCGGTGGGCCGCTTATAAGAAGTGAACCCGTTGTTCGATAAGAGGGATCACACCCGCCTATCGCCCTTGCACGATAATAGCGCTGCCGGTGCCGGAAATCTCGAACGTCTCGCCCCCCTCGCCCAGCACCAGCTCGGCTGATTTTGACTCGCCTTGCGATCTCACCGAGAGCGGCAGGCTGCTCGAAATGCTGCCGCCGACACTATGCACCGCGAGCACTAGATTGGGTTGCCCAAAAAACGACACCTTGACTGTACCGCCGGTGCTGGAGACAGTCGATCCGCCCCTGAAGTCGCGACCAAGGGAAATACTGCTGTTGCTGTAGTAGTTGCTCAGTTCCAGAGGACCGGCCAGGGCCTCGACAAAAATCGGGCCATAGTTGTTGGTTACTGAGAGGCTGCCCCTGATCCCGTCGGCGCTGATCTCGGCGTACTGGTTTTCCAGCTCGGCAGAGCCGGATACATCGGTTACGTCAATCGCCTGGTAGCCATTCTTGACAAACAAGTTACCTTCGACTTTCTCGATCTGGATCCGACCATAGAGATTTTCGACTGTGAGATTGCCCTGGTGATGCGAAATCTCGACCAGGCTCGTGTTATTGATCTCGACATCCCCCCGGCAGTCCTCCAGCGAGATCGGGCTGTACTGGTTTTCGAGAAGCATTGTCCCGCTGCAGCGGAGCATCTTGAGCGGAGCGTAAGAGGTTTCTATGTCCATGTTACCGGAAACGTCCGTCAGTGTTACCGCTCCCATCGAGCTGCGCACGGCCGCCCCTCCGGTTAGGCGCTGGAGTTCGACAGTGGAATTCTCAGCATCTACCGTCACGCGCGCCTTTATCTCAGTCACCAGTACGGTGCCGAAGGCACTCGAGCAATCGATCTTGCTGCCGCGCGGGACAGACACCTCGAGCGTGCTGCCGACCAACTCGGTGCGGTGATCGCTAAGACGAGGGAGATCTACCGACACAGCGTACCGGTTTGCCTCTTTCCCAACGGCGAGAACGGTTCGCTCAAGATACTCCTTTTCCTTCGCTCGGGAGGTAGACGCTACTTCGAGCGAGAGAGTCGCAATTATGGTCCTGCCGTCAACACCTTTGACGACAATGTCGCCCGATGGATTCTCAACGACTATCGGCCACGAAGTGTTGGTGACGTTCACTTGTCCGTGAAGCACGTGGCGCTCGCCTTGCCGGGTTGATGACCTTCCGCGCGAGCGCGGCGCCGGAAACTCCGGGATCTCGGGCATTTCAGGTAATTCGGGCATCTCCGGTATGTCGTGCATCTCCGGTATGTCGTGCATCTCCGGTATGTCGTGCATCTCCGGTATGTCGTGCATCTCCGGCAGCTCGGCCTCAGGAGCCATCCCCGGGGCAACGATTATTCTTCGCTCAAGTCCCAGAGCGCGCAACATGTCGATCGCCTTGCGAAGCTCCTCGGCCTCGACGCCGTGACTTTTCTTTGCGCTCTCCAATTCGGCCAGGGCCTTCATTGCCTTCGAAACATAGCTGCTGATCTCGTCCCAGCGAAGCACCTCACCCGGCTGGGTGTCCAGGTAGTCCTCGACCAATTCGGTGATGATGACCAGCTCTTTTCTCAGGCCGCGATCCAATCGGCAGCAGTTCGGGTTGTTCGTGTTGAACCTGACCCGGTGATCGCTCTCGGTCATCTTTATTTCTGCTATGGCCTCGCTCAGGTCATCAAGCAGTTTCTCGGGGTTATCTCCGTACGATCCCTTCCGGATATTCTGGCGCAGCACTTCTACTGCCCTGGGGTTGTGCCCGGCGTCGTCGGGCGATTCACGCTTGTAGTCGGTGTAGTCGTCCAAGACATCGCGGAGACTCTCGAGTATGTCAAGATACTCCTCGGCAGCGTCGCGGGATAGGCGGTCCAGCTCGCTCTGCAGTTGTTCTTTGAGCGACTGGGTGCGCTCCTGCGACCAGCCGGTCGCTACCGCCGAGGAGATGACCACGCCGGCTAGAATGATTTGTCTTAGCCAACAGCTCAAAGTTGCCTGCCTACTCCACAAAGTGACCGGGGCGACCTTTTTTCAATCTTCGCCCCACGGGTGTTCGGTTGCCGTATCGATACACATAGCCATACACGATGCCTCTTTACAAGCTCTACAGCGGACCAGACGGAAACTTCCCCGACATGGTCCCATGATAAAGTACGGCAATCGGTTAGCATGGGTTTCAAGCAATATCGGTGTTTTGCTCCTTGCAAGTGAATAGTACGGCAGGAGCAGAATCTGCGCATCCCCTGGAGCAGCCATTCTGCCTCCGAATATGCATGGACTTGCGCCTCCCGAGAGCGGGTGAGTGAGGCTCACCGATAAGTACCTCGGCCGCGACGGTAAGTATGTGTTTTCTAAGACCTTGGGCGGGGATTCTTCTGGCGCCGAGCGGGCGCCATGCTTATATTACAGGCACCTCTTTTGCGCTTACAGTTTTCGATGTCCCCTACGTTTGTGCTGGAGTGGAAATCAGTGTTGCGCCCGATTCTTGTCTGTTTCGCGCTGTCGTTGCAGCTGACCCGGTCAGCGACTGCCGATGTGGAACATCGGCTCTCTCACGACCAGCGCCTGTCCGGGCTTGACCTGAACCGTCGCGGTCAGCCTGTTCTGTTGGCGGCCGCTTCCGCGCTAGCGGCTGCGAACGGGGATGATTTCCGCATATCGCTGTCTGTCTCACCCGCCCGGTTCGATCAGAATCGAGGCAGAGTAGTTCAGATCGCCGATCGTGACTGGTGGGTAGTATGGGATGATGACCGGATGGGCAGCCGGAAGATCTTTTGTCAGCGGTACGATTCACTGGGGACTCCGCGTGCCGGCAACGAACTACTGGCAAGTTCGTCGATAGGGGCTGACTTTGCTGACCCACGACTTGCGTTGGATACGCTGGGCCGCATCTACTTTTCTTGGCGCGATCAGACCGGCGGCATGATCTTCGTTTCCCGTTTTGCTGCCGATGGTTCCCCGGATTGGGGCCCGGTACTCGTAAGCGACACCAGCCTGAGCGGATTCGCCGGTCTGCTGGACATGGCGGTGTTTCCCGATGGCCAGATCGTCATGGTCTGGGAGGGTTATTCCGCCCTGGGTTCGACTATTCAAATGCGGCTCTACTCAGCAGCCGGATTGTCTTTGGTCGGGCCGGTGCAGGTTAATACCGATGGAGGTTCGGTCAATCACTGGGCGCCGACTGTGGCCTGCGCGCCTGGCTCCGGTTTCGTAGTCAGCTGGGAAGACTATCGCAGCGGCCAGGCGGACATCTACGCCCGCCAGTATACGGGCGCGGGGAGCGCTGTCGGCAGCGATTTCGCGCTCGTGCCCCCTCCGGCCAATACAGCCAACCAGTATTCGCCGAGAATAACTTACTCGACAAAAGACCGTTACGTAATCGGCTGGACCGATCACCGCCAGGGTCAGGAAATATACCTGCAGAGGTACAACCAAACCACCGGCCTGGTGGGAAGCAACCAACTCATTTCCAGTGGTCTCGGTTCAGTGCTGAATCGTGATCTCCATCTTTCAGCGTCCACGAGCGGGAGAATCCACGCCCTGTGGAGCGCCTCTGGAGCCGACAACTCGATTGAGTCACTTATGCTCGATTCCGGGATGGCGCCGAGCGGCCTTCCCGCCGTAGTCAATATGAATGCTCTCGGCCAGCGCTGGGCGCCATCGGCGGCTTTCGGTCGGAGCGGCCATTATGCGGTGGCCTGGACAGAATCGGCCGATGACGACCCTGATATTGCCCTCATGCTCTATGAGGCCTCGGGCAACCGCCGTCTTGGCGCCGAGCTTATGGCCAACGACGACTCGCAGGGAGCACATTCAGTCTCTCCGCGCATTCTCACCACTACCGACTGGTGGAATCTGGTTGCCTGGGTCGACCGTCGCAATGACGAAGGCGATATCTTCGTACGCGTCATATCGCACGCCGGAGATTTTCTCGGCGGCGAAGCCAGGGCCAACCAGGATGTGGGGCGGAGTTTGCAGGCGGAACCGAACATGGCCATCAACGGCGACTGGGTATTGCTTGTCTGGAACGATGCGCGTAACGTCGGCGGTTTTTCCGGTCAACACATTTTTGGCCGCCGGATGACACCTCACGGCGCATTCAGGTCAGGCGAAATTCTCTTTTCAGATTCGCTTTCGCTGGCCGCGAAGTCTTCACCGGCAGCCGCGTTACTGTCCGACGGCACCGGGCTGGTGGCATGGCTGGACAGCCGCTCCGGCGCGCCGCAGGTTTACGCTAGGTGGTTGGCGAATACAGGCCTTCCGGAGGGATCTGATGTGCTCCTTTCCCAGCCGGCGCAAGACATTTCGTTAACCCGCCTTGCTGTGGGAAACGACAACACCGATCACATCGCGGTGGCCTGGTTGGACGTGGGCGCGGCCACGCCGAGCGTCAAGGTGCGACGGTTCAATCCTGATCGCAGCGATGCCGGTTCGTTTGTGTACGCGCCGACCTCACCGGGGACGATAGAGGATGCCGCTGTAGATATTGGTTCTGACGGTCGGGTGGCGGTGTTCTGGATTGGATCCGATCTTGGGGTCAGGAGAGGCTTTCTGACTATGTTGAGCTCGAACGGCAGCGTGTTGGGCGGGCCGATCGAGATCACCGATTCGCCGCAGGCGTTGCCGTTGTCGCCGGCTGTCTCGCTATGTGAGAATCAACATTCCAGCCTTGTCTGGCTCGATCAACGCGGCGGCGCGCCGAAAGCCTACTTCCAGATTGTCGATCCCGCCCTCACGCTGATCGGAGTAAATGAAGCGGCCTCAACGACGACAACCGAATTCATGCGCGATCCGGCGGTTGACGCGTTTCGGGGGCGGGCATGGTTTGTCTGGTCCGATCCGCGTGTCGATGGTCTGAACGTATTCGGGCGACCCCACGTATACCTGCCGACCGATGTCGGCAACGATCCCGATGGCCTTCCCAGGGAGTTCCATCTCGCGCAGAATTATCCCAACCCGTTCAACCCGGCCACCGAAATAGAGTACTCGATACCCAAAGCGCTTCCAGTAGAGCTGAGTATCTTCAACGTGCTCGGACAGAAGATCGCAACGCTGATCGATGAATCGGTGCCGCCAGGGACACATCGTGTCATCTGGAACGGCACTGATGATCACGGCAGAGCGGTCGCGAGCGGTGTTTGTTTCTATCGCTTGCGGGCGGGTGAACTCGTTGCGTCGCGCAAGATGATCCTACTGAAGTAGCACACGATCCGTTGTCCCGCTGTTTGGAGGTCCGTAGGGTGGGTTTGCTTCACCTGTCCGCCATGGCGGAAACCCGCCATGAAGCGGTTGTCTCCGGAATTGAACGTGGCGGACGAGGATGTCCACCACCCGTCGGCGCAGGATCTGACACAGCGGATTATGCGCTCTCCTGCCGTCCAGATTAGTCCAATCTTAAACAAAAAAAAGGGGAGCCTGGCGGCGCAAATTCTGCCAGAGTGATTTTTAGCGCCGCCAGGTGGTGCCAAGAGTTAGGGGGGGGAGGGGAACCCAACTCGACACCAACGTCCCTTAATCTTGCGTGCCCGGTTAACTCCCAGGCGACGTCTTCTCAATCCTACAATAAATAAACAACTGGCTACACGGAAAAGCAACAGAAAAAATCGATGAATTTGTTCCTGCCTGCGATTGAGTCCACTTAATAAAACACTTGCAGCGATAGGTCGAACTTCCTGCAAGATCGCCCCTTAGGGCCGAGTATCCTAGTAATTGACGGCTAACAAAGTCCTGTTTACCGCGGAAGGAACAGGGCGCCGAAGTCCTGAAAGAAGTGGGCAATGATACAGGGCCAAAGCCGACCGGTACGGATGTACAGCAGAGAAAACAGAACCCCGTAAACCGAAATCAGGATGAACCCCGGGAGGCCCTGGTAGGCGTGGCAGATGCCGAAAGCAACTGCGGACACGATGGTTGGGACTACCCAGCTTTGGAAACGGCCGAGGATTCTGAGCCGAGTCATGAGGTACCCTCGGAAACCGATTTCCTCGCAGAAGCCCGCTGTAAACGAAACCGCCACCCAGACTACTTTGCCCAGCGACTCCGTCGGGATCAACATCTCCACCTCACCCGGCAGCGGCATCCCGGCCTGTCCCAGTAACCAGGCCAGGCCGGTGAGAAGCAGCCAGGCGGCGAGAAAGAACGCGCCACCCCAGGCGAAATCAATACCTCTAAGCCTGCTCAGGCCGACTCCGGCCAGCCCCGTGCCCTCGAAATAGACGGTCACGTAATTGACCAGGAAGATGGTCCATTGAAACAAGATCGTGGCGATAAGCAGGAAAATAAGCACGCCCTGATTCAGACTGCGGAGCAAAACGGTAGGATCTTCGCCGATACCGATCAGTGACAGGCCCGGATAAAAGACGAGCAGTACTCCGAGCGAGACCCAGGTCCAATGAGAGCGCGCAAAGGCGCCGTTATCGGTCTGCAGTTTGAATATGGCCATGGGGTCCGACGGTTCAAACCCGCTGTGGCCGGGCGAATAAACTGTCTCGCGCTTGTATTCCTGGTTCTCCAGAGACGACTCCTTCATGGCATCGGGGGCGGCGGCGGAGTTTCGGATTCATCACGTGTCGATCCCCGGCGGTACAGATTCCCGACAATCAAAGCTACGCCGACGATTATCAGGAAAAGCGGCCAACTATCCTGTACCGGCGGCAGCACTTCCCAATTCACTCCCGAGAAGAAAAGTCCCACGCCGAGGATAATCACCCCGCTGACAATGCTGCCACGGCCGTTACGTTTTGTGTAATCCGACATCCGAGTTGCACCTCATTCCCTGAGCAATTCGTTACCGTTCAACGCTGCCCCCAAGTATACGCAAATTCGGTGCGCAAAATCAGGTGTTTTTGGCCTGCGCCCGGCATTTGTACGCGGCCTCGCCATCATGGGTAAAGCGATTCACGTGATACCGGTTGTCGCCATGACACCCCATCACATGTGAACCGTCCGTGGTAGCGCAGCGGACACGGTACGACTACGATGACGTCAGTGCCGCAGGGTAGGTAGAAGCTATCCCATAGGCGAGACAGGTTGGCGGCAGGTCTCAGTCCCGTCCCTCTTTCATCGAGCCGGGACAAGGAGCCCGGATCAAGTCCGGGGCAGGCTCTGCCGCAACTCTTTCAACTTGTGGGACGGCCGCGATGCGCCTGTCGGCACGAAGGGAATGAAAACGCGACACCACAGGAGAACATAGCCATATGGCTACACAACGGATCATCTACCAGAACTGGATCGCCGAACTCGGGCGCGATCCCTCGGTCCAGGCTGACGACAGCGCCGTCCCGTGGCCGGACATACTTGATCCGGACAATGAAGCGGCGGAGATCCTGTCGGGTAGTGACACGCCCGACGACGCAGAAGGTTCGCGCCGGGAGCTCATTCGCTCGGCGGTCAGGGCGGCCATTGAGACGCTTTCGGACGATGAGCGCGAGATAGTCGAGCAAGTTCATTTCATGGGACGGACGATCCGGGAGATCGCCGAACGATCGGGCCGAAGCGGGCATCGGCTCGAGGCGATGCACCAGCGGGCGCTGCGCAAACTGCGCCGCAAGCTGGCGCCGCTGGTGGCGAAGCTCTTCGGGGTCGCGTCGGCCAGCCAATTCGAATGCCCTATCTGTCAGTCGCCCCACCGCGAGGAAATCGATCATATTATACGAGAACGCAATCCGGACCAGACCTGGCGACCCGTATTGCGCAGGATCCGTGACCGTTTCGGGCTGCGTCTTACGACGCCGCAGATCCTTATCGGGCATGAAAAATATCACTAAACCCTACAGCTAAACCCAATGGCAGAGGAGAACGGATGAATACTACCGACGAGTGTCAGAAGACGCGAGGCGATCACTGTCTCAACGTGTTCGTGTCCCCGGACCTAAAAGGGCGGCTGAAGGAACTGGCCGACCGGTATGATCGCACCACCGCGGATATTGTGCGCGCGGTATTGAGGATCGGAATACCGATGATGGAAGGGTTATCGCAGGCAGAGGAGATTATGGTGCGGGAGTACATTCAGCTCTTTCGCAAGCTGCGGCAGGTGAAGACGCTGAAGGAGATTTGATGATCGGCAGCACTGACGACGTCAGGTCACCGCCCGACCCGTCCCGCGTCGCGGGAACGGTTCGGGCTCAAGTCCTGTCGCAACCATTGAGAGTTGGTTGTCCGCATTGCGATCGCCGGCCGTACGTTGCGCATCCTCACAAGCATGGTGCGAGCGGTCCCGCGCTGATGAACAGATGATCCACCAGCTCGGTTATGTCGCCGATCGTAATATCCTCAAGTGCAGGCTGTGAGCCGCCGGATTGGTTGATATCAGCTTCGCTAAGACAAGACAATTCGGCCCCGGTGACAAACAGGTGATCGACCAGCATGGTGACGTCGCCGATAGTCGGCTCATCGCCGCCCTCGCCGTTAACATCGCCCACCTGCCCGACACAGCATCCGCCGTCGCGGGTGATCCGCGCTGACAGAAAGTCGACGACCGGCGCCTGAGGATCGCCGAACAGACCATAAAAGCAGGTGTAATCTGCGCCGCCGTAACGGGCGTCGACCCCTGTGATGTCAGTTCCGTCCGCGTCTCTCACTTCTCGCGAGAGCGCCAGCGAATCGAGCACCAGGCGGTCGGTAACAAAGCGGCCGCAGACGATTGCATTGTCGCCGCAGCGCTCCCAGATGAACCTGATCTCGGCGATCACCGGTGCACCGGCTGTTGATATGCTGAATTTGAGTTGAGCCAGCACCGCGGGCGTTGGCTGGAGGTCAATATCGCCGGGAAGGATAGGCGCGCCTTGGAATTGTGCGACACCGGCGAGAGTAATCTCCCCGACCGTGCCGGCTGTCTTGGCGTGGTAGTCGAAGAACTGCCAGGCTGTGATTGCATCGCCCGGGCGGACATCGTCGAGTGCAAGAGTGGCGGCGTCGTATTCCACATGGAACTGATACCCGGCAAGTGTAGTGGCGGCATCGGCCAGCACGATGTCGACAATAACTGTGTCGTCGCCCTCGAAAGTCGTACCCTGCAGCGACACGGAGTAAACTGCGCTATTGGAGACAGCATAGTTGCTGGATTTCGGATCTGATGATGAGTTGCCTGAGGCGGGAGTCTTCGGCCCGGGAGCGGGTGCGGGCGGGGCAAAACAGGGGGCCTGCGCGCCGACTACGACCTCAGCCAGAGCATTCAGATCCGCTGCTGTCAGGAGCACTTCGTCACAGTTAGCATCGGTCTCGCTAATCTGGGTTACGTAGTAGACATCGAACACGGACAGACCTTGCTGGAAGTACAGGCTCAGCAAAGTCAGGTCTGCCACCGTACTGTAAAGGCCGTCGAGGTCGATGTCGCCGGTTCCGGAGCCGAGCACATCGACTTCGGCTGGCGACGAATACCGCCCCCACTGGTTCTGGGCATCCATGGCCCGAACCTGATAGTAGTACACGTCCATCGGCCTGCCGGTAAACGTATAGGACGGTGACGTCAGGTCGGATGCCACCACCGCGGTTTCAGCGAATACCACGTGAGGGTGTATGTCGTCGATATACCATCCCTCGCCGGCTAGACCTTCGTCGGTCTGGTAAAGAAACCGGAACCAGACCTGCTGGCCCTGGAAGGCCGAGAGATCGAACGTCGCGTCAACCCAGCCGTCCGACGTACCGCTGATGCCGTTCCCTCGATTGCCGCCGTACGGGTTGAAATTGGTGGTTATGTTGCCCGGAATGGAAATGAAATTCAGGCCATCGGTGGAAATCTCCACATAAGCGAAATCGCGGTAGAATTCGAAATCGTACCAGGTACGGAAGGTGAGTTGGTCGCCCGGCCGCACGGTATGGGGAAATGCCGTGGTAAGATGAGCTACGTACAGGTCGCCGGTGCCGGAATACAACGAGTTGGGCGCTGAATTCGAACGTGCCGGAGTCGATCCGAAGTAGTTAGTTTCCCAGAAATCGAGATTGTCGCCCGGATCATCCAGAAGATGCCGCTTCCGCATCTCGACCAGTTCAAACCGGACCGCCGGGTTGGTGGGGTCGGTCTCGACCCAGCTTACCATATACTCGGCGCCGTCCGCCGGGCTGGCAGGCCCGACGATCTGCGGCGGTTCCGGGGCGCGCAGGGAGTTGATGTTACCCGCCATACGGGTTAGGAACATGAGTGGCTGGAGGTTCTCCTGCTTGATCTGCTCGGCGCGTGCCAGCGACGGCCAGAAACCATCGGACTGTCCGCCCGCTTCGATTGTCGTCCCGAGCACTTTGTTCTTGAGCGTCTGCTCGCCGTACTCCCAGTCGAAGGCGCCGCCGTTGACCGGGTACAACAGGTCTGCTACCAAACCGTGCTCGTATCCGTTGAGATTCTGGATCGAATCACCAAGTGCGCGATAAATGTCGTGATCGTCGGTGGGGAGCCGTATGTACCCCCAGGGGTAAATCAGGATATTGGCGTACGAGTGCCAGAAAACCGAGAGCACGAACTCGCGCGATATCATGAAGTCGCGTATCGCCTGGGACTCCGGTTCGGAAAACGGGCCGGTGCCACGATAGGTGTCTGACCCGGGATTCGGAGAGGATCCCTGGTTGTCGTATCCCCACATGTACCCGAAGTTGCGGTTTACGTCGACTCCAAACGTGCCGTTGCCGTTGTCACGGCGATTCATGCGCCAAAGGCCCCCGCCGAATGGGGCAATAACCTGATTGTAATAATAGCCGTCCGGATTACACACCAGGATGAACCATATCTCCCGGTCATCCACCAGATCTTTCACTTCCGGGTCGGTGTCGTACCGGTTGGTCAGATGGTCCATGAAGTGGAAGAGGACTTCAGGCGTGACAACCTCACGGGCATGGATGCACCCGGTGTAGAGCACCTCGGCTTCGTTTTCGTCGACATTCGGGTTATCCGAAATCTTGACCACCCAGATATTGCGTCCCTCGATAGTGAGGCCGATCGATTGTTTCGCGGAAACCAAATTCGGGTGATCGGCGATCATGCCGTCGAGATAAGCGTCGATCTCAGCCAGGGTCTTGTACCCGCCCATGTCCTTTTGGGGCAGGCGGGAGCGGTAGAAGTCACCTACCGATTCGTGAATCGTCTCGGTTTTGAATCCGGCCCGGCGGAGGGAGTCGATCTGGGCCGGGGTGGTAATAATCTCGACATAGGTCCAGTCGGTCCAGACAATATCGAGATCAAACGACCCCAGCAGGCGGCGCTGATCTTTGTGGTCGATAAAGACCCGCTCCTGAATGTCTTTGGGAACCTGACTGAAAAGAGTGGCGGCGGAAAGGGTGATCAATACGGCGGTGACAAGCGTGCGGCAAAGTCTCATAGTTGCTCCTGTTGGCGTGTACACTGCAATATAACTGTTGCCGGCGCCAAGACAAGCGGTGGCGGCGACAAAGCTACATCAAGGTGGTTGGCGTACGTCCTCGTGTGCCAAAGCGAATGTCTGTCTTTACTGGCGGCAAGCCTCACTCCGAGCCCGACCCGTAGAGCGAGTCGAACCGGGAGCAGGACCGGCCGCAACAGATTCAGCGTCGCCTGAAAGCGTGTTTCGGCGCGGATGCCTCGACAATCACGTCGCTTGTTACGTCCTCGCAAAAAAACCGCTTGAACACGTCCTCTAAGGACGGTATACTCCGAGCCAACCTATTACCATACCAACGCTTATGTACGAGAAACAAAGGACTGTCAGGAATTCGATTTCACTTACCGGAATCGGCCTTCACACCGGCAACACCTGCACCATGACTTTCAAGCCGGCCGAGCCGGATACCGGTATTCGTTTTGTCAGAATCGATCTCCCTGGGCAACCCTGGGTGATAGCCGATATCGATCACGTGGTCGATATCTCGCGCGGCACCACTCTCCAGAAGGGGGAGGCCCGGGTGCACACGGTCGAGCATGTTCTGGCCGCTTTCGCCGGGCTTCAGATTGACAACATGATTGTCGAGCTCGATTCCAATGAGCCGCCGGTCGGCGACGGTTCCGCCAAGCCGTATGTCGACTGCCTGCTCGAGGCGGGGATCGAGGATCAGCATGTCGACAAGTTCTATCTTGAAATAGATACCCCTATGTCTTACAGCGAGCCGGAACGCGGGGTAGACCTGGTGGTGACGCCGTCGAACGATCTCCGGATTACCTTCCTTATCGACTACAAGAATCCGGCGCTCGGTACCCAGTACACCACGCTTCAGGACCTCGAAAAGGAATTCGTCGCCGAATTCGCCCCGGCGCGAACTTTCTGCTTCTTTACGGAGATCGAAACGCTCAAGGCTCAGGGACTGATCAAAGGGGGCGGCCTTCACAATGCGATTGTTCTTTATGATTCCGATAAGGGGCAGGTAGAAGTAGACCGCATTCGCCGGGCACTTGACCTGAAAGACGAAGCATTTATTGGTAAGAACGGCATTATCAATGACATCCCGCTCCGTTTCTACAACGAGCCGGTCAGGCACAAGACACTCGATCTGCTGGGAGACCTCGCCCTGATCGGCGCTCCGTTCAAGGGGCATGTGCTGGCGGCGCGGTCGGGGCACCGGGCCAACGTGGCCCTGGCTCGCAAGATGCGGGAGCTATACAAGAAAAAGCGGATTGCCAGCCGCTACTCCAAGGGCGGACGGGCGCTGTTCGATATTCAGGCGGTACTTAAGATTCTGCCGCATCGGTATCCTATGCTGCTGGTGGACCGGATTGTCGATATGGAGCCGGGCAAACGGGTAGTGGGGGTCAAAAACGTGACTTTCAACGAACCTTTTTTCCAGGGGCATTTCCCCGATCATCCCATCATGCCCGGGGTGCTGATACTCGAGGCTATGGCCCAGGCAGGCGGCGTGCTTCTGCTCAACGCGGTCGAAAACCCGGAAACCAAGCTGCCGTTCTTTGTGTCGATTGACAACGCCAAGTTTCGCCGCACGGTGATGCCGGGTGATCAGCTTCGGTTCGAGCTGGAGATGGAGGCCTTCCGCCACGCCACCTGCAAGATGACCGGCAAGGCGTATGTCGACGAGCAACTGGTGTGCAGCGCCGATTTCAAGGCGATGGTGGTGGATCGATGAGCCTTATTCACGCTACGGCGATCGTTTCGCCTAAAGCGGAACTTGCCGACGACGTTTCGGTCGGGCCGCATACGATTATCGAGGAGGACGTGGTCATCGGCGCGGGAACCAATATCGCGTCTGATGTGCTCATAGCCCCCGGCACGCGTATTGGCAGCGGGGTGACAATATCGCACGGCGCCGTGCTGGGGACTGTCCCGCAGGATCTGAAATTCGCCGGCGAGAAGACTGTTCTCAAGATCGGCGACCACACGACAATCCGCGAATACGCCACGCTCAACCGGGGCACCCAGGCGACCGGGGAAACGCGGGTCGGCAAGAACTGCTTTATTATGGCGTACGCCCACGTGGCGCACGACTGCCATATCGGTGACAACGTCATCATGGCCAACTCAGTAAACCTGGCCGGGCACATTGAAATCGATGACTATGCTATCCTCGGCGGTGTCCTGCCGGTGCACCAGTTTGTCAAGATCGGATGTCATTGCATGATCGGCGGCGGGTTCCGGGTGCAGCAGGATGTCTGCCCGTACTCACTGGTGGGCGGGTATCCGCTGAAAGTGGTAGGTTTGAACTCGATCGGGCTTAAGCGGCGAGGGTTCAGACCGGAGGTTCTTCGCACGCTGGAGAGCACGTTCAAGCTGCTGTTCTTTTCCAATCTCAACACAACTCAGGCGGTGGAGCGGATCAAAGCGGAGATCGAGCCGATTGACGAAGTGAAGAAGATTCTCGAGTTTGTCGAGCGTTCGGGGAGAGGGATGGTGAAGTAGGGGGGCGATCTATTTCCGATTGTTCGCACAGTCAGTGTGCGTGGTGGAGCCTGCCCACGGCTCGATCGGGGCCTGGTCCACCACGGGCGAGTAGATGAGATTGCCATCCCCCGTACTGGGTTCGAGTTTCCGCTTTATGTTACCCATTGATCTTCGTACTTTCAGGCCACACCGGCATTCCGAAAGGTCCGCAGATGAGAAAACTGAAAACCGCCGTGGTAGGAGTCGGCTCGCTCGGCAGGCACCACCTCAAATGGCTCGCCAAACTCGAACAGTCCGAACTGGTCGGGCTCTATGACCTTGATCGCGACAAAGCCGCCAAGAACGCCTCTGAGTACGGCGTCAGGGCGTTTGATTCGCTCGATACGCTGGCCGAATCCGCCGAGGCGGTCGCTATCGTTGTCACTACCAGTGCGCACTTCGAGGTAGCCTCGAAACTGATCGATTGCGGTATCCACTGCCTTATTGAAAAGCCAATTACTCCCTCGCTCGACGAAGCCCGCAAGCTGAAGGAACTGGCGAAAAGGTGTGGGGTCAAAGTCACGGTCGGCCAGATCGAGCGGTTCAACCCGGCGGTGCGAGCGCTGGCGGATATCGAGGTCAGGCCGTCGTTTATCGAGGCCCACCGCCTCGCGGCCTTTGATCCGCGTGGCACCGATGTGGCGGTCGTGCTCGACCTGATGATACATGACATCGACCTCGCCCTCATGTTCACTCGCTCCCAAGTCGCCAATATCCAGGCGTCGGCCGTGGCGGTAGTTTCCGATGAGGCGGATATCGCCAACGCCCGTCTGACTTTTGAGAACGGCGCGGTGGCCAATCTTACGTCGTCGCGGATATCGCTCCACCAGATGCGCAAGCTCCGCATCTTTCAAAAGTCAGGCTACTTCTCGCTCGACCTGGCGCAAAAGCAGGCGGATATCTACCAACTGGCAACCAGTGACAATGACGCGGGCGGCCTGCGCGTGCCGCTCGGCAAGTCCGGCAAAGACATCCTCTATACCAAGAAGACCGACACCGGCGAGGACATGCTCGGCGCCGAGTTGTCGTCGTTTCTTGATGCGGTCATCAACGACAACCCGGTCGCGGTCACGATCGACGAAGCCGCTGAAGCGCTGCGGGTGGCGCTCGAGGTCAAGCGGATCGGACTGGACTCAATTGACCGAATGCTGCAGGAGCAGGCGGTCTGAATGGACGACCCGCTCCTATTCGTGTCGGCCGGGGACCCGTCGGGCGATATCGCCGTCAGCCGGGTCATAGCAGCACTACAGCACAAACAGCCGGGTGTCCGTACGTTCGGCCTCGGCGGTGCGCGGATGAGACAACTGGGGCAGGAGCAACTGACCCAACCGGCTGATTTGGCGGTGCTCGGATTTTGGGAGGTCGCCCGCAGGGCGCTTTTCTTTCGCCGATTGATGCGGCGATGTATCAGTGCAATTGAACGGCGGCGGCCATCACTGATACTCCTTGTGGACTATCCAGGTTTCAATCTGAGGCTGGCCGACAGGATACGCCCGCTTGGTATTCCCACAGTTTATTACATCTCCCCTCAGGTGTGGGCATGGGGGAGCGAACGTCTGGAGCAAATCCGCAAGCTGGTTGACCGGATGCTGGTAATCCTGCCCTTCGAGGAACCGTTCTACCGGGAGCAAGGTGTCGCCTGCCGGTTTGTGGGTCACTACCTGCTCGAGGATATTCCGCCTGAGTATGTGTCGACCGCTGCGCCGGGGAACGGGCTGAACGCGCTATTGCCCGGCTCGCGCCCGCAGGAGATCGAGCGGATGCTGCCGCCGATGCTCGAGGCCGCGGCGCGGATGCATCGCAGTCATGGTCTGACCTCGGTAGTTGCGGCGCTTACCGGCGCGTATGATTACGATTCGATCTGTGGCATGTACAGCGATTACGGCGTCAGACTTAGCTACGACGATGCCCGCCGGGTGGTTTACGAGTCCGATCTGGTGCTGGCCTCGTCGGGTACGGCCACGCTCGAGGCCGCTATTATCGGCCGCCCGATGGTGGTTGTTTACAAGACTGGTTTTCTGACCTACCAGATCGCGCGACGCCTGGTGACGCTGGACAAGATCGCGCTGGTCAATCTCGTATTAGGTGAAAAGGTCGTGCCCGAACTGATCCAGCACGAGGCATCCCCGGACCGAATGGTCGCCGAGCTTGAGCGGTACCTGGCTGATGAGCGGTATCGCACTCGAGTAACACAGGCGCTCCGGCGGGTACCGTCGCTACTGGGCGGTGTTGGTGCCTCGGAACGGGCGGCGGAGGCGATCGCGGAGTTCCTATGATCCTGCTGTATCGCCTTCTCACATTCCTGCTGTACCTGCTGGTGTATCCGTGGGCGCGCTGGCGTGCGGCGCGCCGCGACGAGGTTTGGCGCGGGCGGCTCGGTCTCGATCTCCCACCACACCCGGTCGATCTATGGATGCACGCCGCGTCGGTCGGCGAAATCCGCGTGATCAGCAACCTGACCGCCTTCCTGATCAAGAGTAAACCTGACATCCGCGTGCATGTCACTGCGGTCACTCGCACCGGAGTCGAAACCGCCCGCGCGGTTCTGCCTCGGCGCGTATCGGTGGCGGTGCTTCCGCTCGACGTGCTCCCGCTTTTCACTCGTGTGATCGGTCAGCTTCGGCCCAGGATAATTGTAGTCGCGGAGACTGAAATCTGGCCCAACCTGATCGGTGCCGCCGCCCGCAGAGGCATCCCGATCATCCTGGTCAACGGCCGCATGACCGAAAGCTCGCAGGGGAAATACCGTTTCATGGCGCGGAGCCTGCGGCGACTGCTATCGAAATACGAACGGTTCTTCTTCAAATCAGAGGCCGATCGGGAGCGCTTTCTGTCTTTTGGGCTCGACCCGTCGAAAGGCGTGGTCGCCGGGGATATGAAGTTCGACGCGCCGGTGGCCATGAAGTCGAAAGAGTGGGTCGAGGAGATTCGGGCCGAGCTCGGTGTCGCGATGGATCGGTTTTTGCTCGTGGCTGGTTCCACCCGCCCCGGTGAAGAGGCCGTCCTCCTGGCGGTATTCGCCGAGTTGCACAAGAAGTATCCGCAGCTTCGCATGGTGCTGGCGCCACGCCATCTCGAACGGCTCGACGAGGTGCGGCGTTTGATCGACACCACGAATATACCGTCCTGCCTTTACGGAGATGGCCGGGCGTGCGAGGCGGTGTCGCTGGTTGACCGGATGGGCCTGCTCAACGATCTTTACCAGGCGGCTGATCTGGCTTTTGTCGGCGGTACGCTGGTCGAAATCGGCGGGCATAACATTCTCGAACCGGTCTGGGCGAGGACGCCGGTGCTGTTTGGTCCACACCTTGACAATGTTGCCGACGCGGCTGAATACATCATCGCCAATGACTATGGCGCCATGGTGAAGGACGGCGAGGAATTGAAACGAACCATCAGCGACGTTATCGAGAAGCGCAGGACTTTCGCTGAGAAGGTCGAGTCGGATTCAGGCCGTTCGGCGACCGCGCTGGCCGGAAACTACATATTGAAGCGGCTGGCCGATGTTTGAGCGTTTGTGGAAGACTATCATCAGGCGTGACCCGTACGGGCCGCTCGATCTGCCTGCCTTCCTGCTCTGGCTGGCATCGTTTGTCTATCGGCTCGGTTTCGCCATTCACAAGGCCTGGTCCGGCGAACCGGTGAAGGTGTCAGTTCCCGTGCTGTCGGTAGGCAATATAACGGTCGGCGGCTCGGGGAAAACGCCGATGGTCGCCCGCCTGGCGAAAGACCTGCTCGCCGACGGTCTGAGAGTCGGCGTTGTGTCGTCAGGGTATGGCCGTCCCGACCGCACGCCCTTCGTCGCGCCCGGCTACAAAGTGCAGGAAATGGAAGTTGCTCGGACCGGCGATGAAATCATGCTGCTGGCTCAACAGCTTCCCCACGCCTGGTTTTCGGTTGACCCGCTTAAGCCCAACGCCGCCCGCAGGCTTGCCGATAGCGGCGAAGTCGATTTGATCATTCTCGACGACGGTTTCCAGCATTTCAAGCTGGCGCGTGACCTCGATCTCGTGACCTACGATGCCGGCCTCAGGCGGAGATTGTTGAAGCCGTTCCCATACGGCATGCTGCGGGAGCCTAAGACGGCCCTGGAGCGGGCCGATATCATAGTCATCACGCGGGCCAAGCTGGCCAAAGACATCAACGCGATCAAACGCGAACTCAAGGCGCTCGCTCCGAAAGCCAGTCTGTACCACGCCGGCTTTCAGGCGGCCAATGTCGCCGGGCGAGATCAACGGCTGTCGGTCAAATATCTTTCGGACAAGTCGGTGTTTCTCTTTGCCGGGGTGGGCAACTTTCGGGCGCTCGAGCGGCAGGTATCCGCGCTCTCATCCGATCTTGATTACGCCCTGGAGCTTTCCGACCACCAGCGCTATGATCCGCCCCTCCTTCAGCGGATAAAAGCACTTGCCGACAAGCATAACCCCGACCTGATTCTGACCACGCTGAAAGACTGGGTCAAAATAGGTGATTTTGATTTCGGTCGCGAATTCTACTATCTTGACCTGTCGATTGACCTGGACCCCGGCGAGGAAAAACTTGTTGCCGAGGTAAAGAGTCGCTTAAACCTGGCGCGTCGAGGAGCCTGATGGATCGCCGTTTCGATTTTCTGGTCGCGGGCAGCGGTATTGCCGGGTTGTTCTATGCCCTCAAAGTGGTGGAGCGAAACCCGCGGGCCCGGGTGGCTATCGTCACCAAGAAAGACGAAGACGCCGGCAGCACCAATCGCGCGCAGGGCGGGATAGCCGCTGTGATGGCTCAGACAGACTCTGTCCAGTCGCACGTCAGCGATACGCTTAAAGTGGGCTGCGGGCTTTGCCATGTCGACGTAGTCGAGCGAGTGGTCGAGGCGGGTCCGGCGGCGATCGCCGAGTTGATTCGTTATGGCGTCCAGTTCACCAGGGTTGACGGCCAGCTCGATCTGGGTCGGGAGGGAGGACATTCGCACCGCCGGGTAGTTCGGGCTGCCGACTTAACCGGTCAGGAAATCGAGCGGGCGCTTCTGGCTGCCTGTCGCGGCCTGCCCAACAATATCTGGATTTTCCGCGATCACATGGTGCTCGATCTGGTCACATATAATCAGGATGGCCGGAAGATTTGCGCGGGGGCATATGTCTACTGCGAAGACAAGCGCTCGTTCGACTCGTTTTACGCTCCAGTCACCATGCTGGCTACCGGCGGTTTGGGCATGGTCTACTTTCATACCTCGAATCCGAAGATCGCCACAGGCGACGGAGTAGCCTGTGCGTATCGCGCCGGTGTAGATGTTGCCAACCTGGAGTTCATTCAGTTTCACCCGACCACGCTGTACTCTCCCGGGCGCTGGCCCTTTCTGATATCCGAAGCGGTGCGGGGCGAGGGGGCGAGACTGCGTTCGGTCGACGGCCGCTATTTTATGGAAGACGCCCACGAATTGAAGGACCTGGCCCCGCGCGACGTGGTCGCCCGAGCGATCGACCGGGAACTCAAAGAGACCGGCGAAGAGTACGTCTTGCTCGATATCAGTCACCGCGATCCTGCGTTTGTAATGGAGCGGTTTCCCAACATCTATCGCGAGTGTCTGCGCTATGGTTTCGACATCACCAAACGGCCGATTCCGGTGGTACCCGCGGCTCATTATGCTTGCGGCGGGGTGGTCTGCAGCCTTGAAGGAGAGACGTCGCTGCCCGGCATGTATGTAGCGGGTGAGGTCGCCATGACCGGCATGCACGGCGCCAACCGGCTGGCTTCCAACTCATTGCTGGAAGCGGTGGTCATGGCGGATCTCGCGGCTCAATGCTCAAGCGACTATTTGAGGCAGAGTGACTTTCCCGAGGCGGTGCCGGTGGACAACCCGCTGGCATCCTCGCTGAAGATGCCGCGCGAGAAGATTCTGATTGCTCACGACCGCCATGAATTGAACCGAGTCATGTCGGACTTTGTCGGCATAGTGCGCACCAGCGAGCGTCTGACCCTGGCGTTGGAGAGGGTAAGCCGTATCAGGAGTGCGATCGAGGAATACTACTTCGCTACTCCCGCCACCAATGATGTAGTCGAGCTCCGAAATATCGCCACGGTCGCGGAACTGATTATCCGCTGCGCGCTCTGCCGCCAGGAATCGCGTGGGCTGCATTATCTCGAAGAAAAGCCGGAAACCGATCCCGCGTTCGAGCACGATACGGTTATTCGCGGATTGACGCGTCAGGAGCATCACGCATGAAGCAGGGCCACGAAACCATTATCATACTTGACTTCGGCTCCCAGTACACGCAACTGATCGCCCGCCGCGTGCGTGAAGCCCATGTGTACTGTGAAATTCACCCTTATAATGCCGATCTGCGCGCGCTTTCCAGCCGAAATATCGCGGGATATATCCTTTCAGGAGGGCCGGCATCGCTTAAAGACCCGCAGTCTCCTCGCCTCGGCCGCGAATTCTTCGATACCTCCGTACCGATTCTCGGTGTCTGCTATGGGATGCAGCTCTTAGCGGACGTGTTCGGCGGACGGCTCGTGCGGGCGGAGTATCGCGAGTACGGGAGGTCGATATTCGAGCCGGTGGCTGACGGCCGGCTACTGGAGGGAGTTTCACCCAGTAGCCAGGTCTGGATGTCTCACGGCGACTCTATCGTCGAACTCCCACGCGGTTTCAAGGTGATTGGGTGCACCGAATCACTGCCTACCGCGGCTATCGCGAACGAGTATTCGCGCATATATGGCCTGCAATTTCACCCCGAAGTGCACCACACGGTCGAAGGGAAACGCATACTCGGAAATTTCCTATTCAAGATCTGTGCCGTGAAGGGCGACTGGACTACGGCTTCCTTTATCGAAGAATCGATCGGGCGGATCCGCCAGCAGGTTGGCAACGGACAGGTGATTCTCGGCCTGTCAGGTGGCGTGGATTCGTCGGTTGCAGCTCTGCTCTTGCACCGAGCGATCGGGGGTCGTCTTCACGGGGTCTTTGTGAACAATGGGGTCCTTCGCAAGAACGAGTTTGAGGATGTCACAGCTACGCTGAAAACGCTTGGCATCAATCTGCACCCGGTCGATGCCTCCGAGATGTTCTTGTCCCGCCTGGCGGGGGTGGAAGACCCCGAACAAAAGCGGAAGATAATAGGCGCCACCTTCATCGACGTTTTCGAGGAGCAGGCGCAGCGGATCGGCAACATCGACTATCTCGCCCAGGGAACGCTGTATCCCGATGTAATCGAGTCGACATCCTTCAAAGGGCCATCGGCGACAATAAAGTCGCATCATAACGTTGGCGGCCTGAAAGACAAGATGAGCCTAAAACTGGTCGAGCCCCTGCGGGAGCTGTTCAAGGACGAGGTGCGCGAACTGGGACGGGCGCTTGGCCTGCCGGAGAAATTCATCGGGCGGCATCCGTTTCCCGGCCCAGGGCTGGCGGTGAGAATTCTCGGCGAAGTTACCAGGGAAAGGTGCGATTTGCTTCGCGAAGTAGACGCTATCTTCATCGATCAGCTCTACAAGCACGGCATCTATGATGACATCTGGCAGGCTTTCGCCGTGCTCCTGCCGGTGCGGGCCGTAGGCGTCATGGGGGACGAACGCACCTATGAAAACGTCGTGGCGCTTCGGGCGGTGACCTCGGTCGACGGCATGACCGCTGACTGGGCCAGAATCCCCCATGATATTCTGGCGGAGATATCGAACGAGATCATTCGCAAGGTCAAGGGCGTGAATCGGGTCACCTATGACATTTCGTCCAAGCCGCCCGCTACGATCGAATGGGAGTGAGGGCAAAACGTCGCTCCTGGACTTCTGCTATTGCCATAATGAGATTTCGCAGGATGATTCTCACGGTTTTGGTAGCTGCTGCCGGAGTATATCTGCTCCTTTGCCTGCTTGTATATCTGTTTCAGGATCGGCTCATATTCCTGCCCAGCCGGGATATCGAAATCACTCCTGACCAGATGGGCTGGCGGTACGAGGATATTCGCATCCCGGTGGCGACGACAGAGTACATCCACGCATGGTACTTCCCAGCGGATTCGAACGACATCACGGCGAAAACCGTTCTGATTGCCCATGGCAACGCGGGCAATGTCTCTCACCGGCTGGGCACCGCACGCCTGTTTCTCGACATTGGCGCCAACGTGCTTTTGTTCGATTATCGCGGCTACGGCTGCTCCGACGGTCAGCCCTCCGAGGCGAATGTGTACGCTGATATTCGCGCGGCCTACGAGTGGCTGCTCGAAACCAAACAGCTCCCAGCCCAGAACATATTTCTTTTTGGGCGGTCTCTCGGCGGCGCGGCGGCGGTGGAACTGGCATTGCAGGTGGAATGTGGCGGCGTGATTCTCGAATCGACCTTCACGTCGGTGGCTGATATCGGCCAGAAGCTCTATCCGTTTTTGCCGATCCGCCTGCTGACACGCACCGGATTTGACTCGATCGCCAAGATCGGGCGTCTTAATTGCCCGGTTTTGGTGGCGCACTCACCGGTTGACGAACTGATTCCGTATCAGATGGGCCGTGCGCTATTCGAAGCGGCTCGTGAACCAAAGCTGTTTTTCGAGATGCAGGGCGGCCACAACGAGTTGGCTTCAATGGACAACGAATTGTATCGCAAAACGTTGTCCGGCTTTCTTGCGGGAAATCCCGCGCTATACACCAGACCGGCGGAGCGTAATCTGCCGGGCGGGTCCCAAACCGATTGACACGAGCAAGCGGGAGCGTTTTAATGGGCGGGCGCAGCGGAGAAAACTCGACCTATGACCAGACTTGATTCCGATCGCTTGGTTGAATACACGGAACCGGTCCGCCCCGATCTTGAAGCTTTCGACTCCCGCCTTCACGATTACTTGCGCGGCGACACTCCCCTTATCTCCTCAATCGCGCGGCACCTGCTGAGAACCAAGGGTAAGCGGATTCGCCCGGCATTCCTGTTTCTGTCGTCGAGAGCCGCCAACTATTTTTCAGACCGGGCCATTGACGCGTCGCTGTCAATTGAATTGATCCACACCGCCACGTTGCTTCATGACGACGTAGTCGACGAGTCGGAGATGCGGCGCGGCCAGGAGACGGTCAATCACAAGTGGAAGAATCTGATTTCGGTGCTGATGGGTGATTATATTTTCGCCAAGGCTTTTCGCATTATGGTCGGCACCGGTTCTATGGAGCTCATAAGCGCGATATCTCGCGCGACCGAGAGGCTTTCAGTCGGAGAGTTAAGGCAGATTGAAGAGACCCGGAATTACAGCCTGTCCGAGGAAGAGTATTTCGACATCATTGCCGACAAAACTGCCTCGCTGTTTGCCGTCTCCTGTGCCACCGGACCTATCCTGGCGGGCCAGGACGCGGCGGAGCAACGGTGCTTTTCCGATTTCGGCGAGAGAATCGGCACCGCCTTCCAGGTAGCCGACGATTTGCTCGATTTTGTCGGCGACCCGGCGATCACCGGCAAAGAACCGGGGATCGATGTTCTCAACGGTCATGTCACGTTGCCGCTTATCTACTCCCTCAAAACCGTGGGCGAGGCGTCACGACGGGAAATCGTGGGGATACTCAAAAGCGGCGAGGACGAGGATTCCTTCGACAGAGTTTTTGCTTTCGTGCAGGAGTGCGGCGGCCTCGACTATGCTTCGCGCCGGGCCTTCGATCTGAGCGAACAGGCGATTGAGTCTATCGCGCATGTGGGACGCTCTGTCTACTATGACTCCCTGGCCAATATGGTACGGTACGCCGTCGCACGGGCTTCTTGAACCCGCTGCCTCCGCGGAATTTCGGTTTTTCGCAGGGGTGGGAGAGTCAGTTTTGTTTCGCTCGACAGCCCTGTCATACTGTATAATCAGCACACCATGCTCGGCCTGAAAGATATCAGCGTTAGTTTCCTCACCGGACAGCCGGTATGGGTCGTTCTCGGAGGCCTGGCGCTTCTTGGGCTCACGGGGCTGTTGTACTGGCAAACTAACCCCCCGCTCTCACTTCGACTGAGAATCGTGCTGGGGGCGATTCGCGTGATAGCCGTTCTAACATTGATAGCGGCGCTCTCGGAACCGGTGATCGGATATGCTCGCCATTTCGAGCGCCCTCGAAGAACGACAATTCTGATTGATCGCTCTGCCAGCATGGGTAGGCTCGAAAACGGCCTTACTCGCGCCGCGCGGGTCGATTCGCTGCTCAACACCGATGCCATACGCGCTCTTTCGGCCTCGAGCGAAATCACTCCTCGGTACTTCGCGTCGGGCGTCGGCGAACGGCCCGAGGGGCTGGACCAGAACCAGACCGCGCTCGGCTCCGTGCTGCAGGAACTCAACCAGCAGGAACTGGCTCGCCCGGCTGATTACTGGCTGCTTTTGTCCGACGGCAACAGCAATAGCGGCCCTCACCCGGTCGAAGTCGCGGCCGGCTTGAAAACTCCCATCATAGCAGTTGGAGTGGCATTGAGCGGGGCTTCGGCGGACCTGGCGCTCGACGCTGTCGACTTTAACGCCATCGCATTTGTCGGCTGCCCGACCGAGTTGAAAGTCAAGCTCCGATGGAGCGGGGCACAGCCGGGGCCGGTCTCTGCGAAGTTGCTCGATTCCAATCGTGTGGTGGCCGACAACCGGTTGCAAATAGACCAGGAATCCGGTCTCGCCGAGGTGTCGCTTCGCTACGTACCCACACGACCCGGACAGGTGCTGCTAAACGTCAAAATCGATCCCCTCACGGGCGAAACCGACACCCACAACAATGCGCGCACGATTAGCGTCAAGGTCCTGAAGAGTCGAGTCGCAGTGCTTCTGGCGTGCGAGAGTCCCGATTACGAGGTCGGTTTTCTCAATCGCTTCTTGAGCCAGTCGGATCGATACGAGATAAACCTGGTCGTGCTCGGCTCAAGGGCAGGCAACATGGCCGGGCGATTCCCCGACCAGCAGACCGAATTGAACCGGTACGATTTGGTCATCCTCTACGATCTCACGCCGAACCGGCTGGAAAACCTCCATGAGCTGCTGAGATCATATCTCGCGGAGCGCGGCGGCGGCCTTTGGGTTTTCATGGGTCACAGGTTCGCATCCGGAGAAACGCCCGCCCGCGCCGGGGAACTGCTGCCCTTCTACCCGTCAAGTCGCGCTGATATCGTCTACACTCCGTTTCACGGCGCCCCGGTCGAAGGGCAACTCTTTCACCCTACCGTACGCCTCGGCGACAGCCGCGCCGATATCCGCCAGATATGGGCCGGACTGCCGCCGTTTCGCATGATCGTGCCGTGCGATCAGACCGCCCCAGGCGCCATTGTCCTTGTGACCGCATCGGGCACTGCCGATATCGATGACGGTCTGCCGATCCTCGGCTATCGCCGACTAGGGCCGGGAAAGATCATGGCTGCTGCCGCCGCTCCTCTGTGGACCTTGGGGTTTGAGACGCTCAGCTATGGCGGCGACCGGGAGGCGTACGCAAAAGTAGTAGAGGGTACCGTCACCTGGCTGACCGTGCAGGACGATTTCGATCCGATCCGGGTAGCGCCCGAGCAAGCGGTCTACCGTCGCGGCGAGCCGGTCCGCTTCGACGGGTACGCGTACGACCCGGGATATCGCCCGATACCGGGTGTAACCGGCACGGTGACACTGTCACCCTCCGGTGGCGGGGATGCGCTCGAAACGGATTTGCTCGAGGCCGACGAGGGCAAGTTGCGGGGCGAGTTTGATAACGTCCGCCCCGGTGAGTATACGTACCAGGCTGAGCTAATGCGCGAAGACCAGCTTATCAAGACCAGCCAGGGGCGGCTCTTGGTCGAATCATTTACGGCCGAAGAGTACGACCAGCAGGGCGATCCCACCACTCTCGCTTCTATAGCCGCCGCAACCGGAGGAGATTATCATGACTTCCGTGACTTTGTGAACGCAGTCTCCGCACTAGATACCCGAGCTGTCACTGTGACCGAGGAGCGAGAGATCGTACTGTGGGGCAAACTCTGGCTTCTGCTTGTTTTCATCGGGACGCTTGCCATTGAATGGGGTCTCCGGAAGTTCAATCATCTGTTGTAGCCATAGCCGGGTCTGGTGGCCCATCCGCTTGCGGGTGGGGGGCTGGACCGAGTGACCCGGTGGTTGGCGTACGTCCTCGTGCCCCAACAAGGATCGGACATGGCGCACCGGGAGGTACGCCACGCACGTGAACACATCGTGCGCCAACACGGAATACTCATAGTTGCTTTTTGGCGGGATACTGTGCAACTTAGCGTCCCACTGAAGTCTGGCACCAGGACACAGGAGACAGAACCAAAATGAAAATGGCAGTAATTGGAGCCGGCCAGATGGGCCAGGCGGCTCTCTACGATCTGGACCGAATAAGCGACATCGATCAGCTCGCGGTCTTCGATATCGACACCGAGCGGGCTATCGATGTCAGCCGTCGTTTCAGCAGCGGCCGGGCGATCGCCCAAAAGCTCGATGCCGGGGATGAGAACGCGGCAGCGGCGGCGCTTCGCGGGTATGATTCGGCGGTGGCCTGCACCACCTATCAGCACAACCCCGGCCTGACCCGCGCCGCAATCAAAGCGGGCTGCCACCTGGTCGATCTCGGAGGCAACAACGACGTTGTCCGCGCACAGTTGAACATGACTGCCGAAGCCGAGAAAGCGGGCGTAGTCGTCATCCCCGACTGCGGCCTGGCGCCCGGTATGGTTTCGCTGATGGTCGCCGACGGTTTCGAGCGTCTGGACAAGGTGAAGTCGGCACGTATCCGTGTGGGCGGCCTGCCCCAGGTGCCGCGTCCGCCGCTCAATTATCAGATCGTCTTTTCGGTCGAGGGACTCATAAACGAGTACTGGGAGCCGTGTGTCATACTTGAGGACGGCCGCCGGAAGACGGTCAATCCGATGACCGCGATCGAACAGCTCCATTTCGATGGGATCGGTGAACTTGAGGCGTTCTATACTTCGGGCGGCACCTCCACGCTGCCGGAGACGTACGAGGGACGGATTGAGTTTCTCGACTACAAGACTATACGATACCCCGGCCACTGCCAGATATTCAGAGCAATGCTCGAGCTGGGCCTGGGTTCGCGCAAGGCTATCGATGTCGACGGCCGCCAGGTCGAGCCACGGGCCGTCTTCCGCGAGGTGCTCAGGCGGGCGCTGTCGTTCAACGACCTCGATATGGTGCTGGTGCGGGTGCAGATTGAAGGCGAAAAAGCGGGGCAGGCGAAATCGTTGACTTATGAAATAATCGATCGGCAGGATTCGAAGACCGGCTTGACTGCCATGATGCGCTGCACCGCTTTCCCTGCGGCGATTATCGCCCACATGGCGGCCTCGGGGCAGATCGCTGCGCGCGGCGTGAAGCCGCAAGAGGTGGTAGTGAAGCCGTCGGTGTTTTTCGCCCAACTAAAAAAGCGCGGCATCGACATGGCTCTGCGCGAGAGCTGATTGCACCTACCAAAGATCCGCAGGGAAGATCACGTCGAGCGTGATACCTCGGGCGGGGTAGACCGCCACCGGGTAGGTCATCGTGTCTGCGGTCGGTTCGTGGATCACCGACAGTGTATGGTTGCCGATAGGCACTCCGGTGTAGTTGAAACGGCCGTGGCTGTCGGGATGCTGCGACGACTGCATGAGGCTGCCGGAGCCGTCGGGGTACGTAAGCACGACTGTAACCGAGTCCACATAGAACGCGCCCGGAGGTTCATGATCGGCATCGGCTACCTGGCCTGACACCGCATTGGACAGCAGTGCAGAAGACGTTGCGGCAATCAGCTTATCGATATTGTTCCCGGAGCCGGTGGAACGGATAAGCGTGTCGGTGTAAGTGTAATCGACATTCCAGGCATCCTGCTTGAAATCGTTTGCGTTCAGACCGAGGGCCATGTACGGTCCGTCCCAGGTGCTCCAGCCTCCCGGATTTTGCACGAGGGCATCGAGATTTGGCGGCAGGGTGCCGTTGTCGCCCACAAACCCGAAATCGGTGCGAGCTCCATCGGAATACACCTCGGGGTTCCCCACGATTGCCCTGGCCAGCTCGTCCAGTTCCTTCTTGGTCTGTTCGTATTGCGCGGTCTGAATCGACTGGTTCATCTTAAAGGTGGCAATAGTGCCGATCACCCCGATTACCAGAATAACCACAATTATCTCGATCAGCGTAAACCCGCGTGAGTTGTATGTTATTGGTCTCATGGACAATTCCCCGTAGTGAATTCGAAAGTGGAGCCGTCCGACAGCGTGACTGTAAATGCCGTGTTGTCAACGTCGACACCTGCACCGCCGACCGGATTTGATTTGAAAACGTCTATCATTATTTCAATGCTCTCGCCGTCGGCGATCGTGCGGCTTGTCGTGAACGGGGCCAGGTCGCCACTTCCATTAGCCGGGTTGTTCTCATCGAATACGGTAGCACCGGACCATTTCACATACCGGTAGTATCCGGTGAGTCCAGTGTAGCTGAGCGTGAGCGATGAGATATCCACCGGGCCGCCGCTCGTGTTCAGAATCCAGAATGTGAAGCCATGGCAGTCGGCCACCAGCGTATCCGAGGCCGGTACGAAGATAATTCCGCCCCCGCCGGTAGTGTCATACCAGACGTCGGAGGTCAGATGATACTCGCTGTAGGGAGATGATCCCGGTGCGATTGATACAATTCGATGAAGCGTATCACCAGTCGGTGTATAGACAATCGCTATCCGGTGATTGCCTATCGGGAGCGAGTCAAACGCGAAGTATCCTCCCGCATCAGGGTAACCAGTCACGCCGGTGACTGCGCCTGCGCCATCGGGGTAAAACAGTTGCACTTCAACCGAATCACAATAGACACTTCCGGGCGGCGTGCCGCTTAAATCGGTGACTGTGCCGGAAACGCTGTTAAGCAATAACTCGGCTGTCGAATTGGCTACCCGTCGCACGATGTTGCTGCCGGAGCCGGTAGAGGTCAACGAGACGCCACTGTAGTTATAGGTCACGCCCCAGGCATCAGTCTTGAAATCGTCCGCAGTCTGAGTGAATCGGTTAGCGACGTACGGCCCGTTCCAGGTAGCATAGCCTCCAGGGTTGGTGTACAGGGCATCGAGATTTGGCGGCAAGGCGCCGATATCGCCCACGTATCCAAAGTCGACCCGCACTCCATTGTTGTCGAGTTGCGAGTTGCCAACCATCGCCAGCGCTAAAGCGTCAAGTTCGTGTTTCGTCTGTTCGGTTTTGGCGGTTTCGAAGAGCGCCCCGCCGGTGCGCAGGACAGTGGTTGCCAGGATGCCGATGATCACGATCACCAGCACCAGCTCAACCAGCGTGAAACCGCGATCGACAAATGAGCTTCTCCGTATGGTGACTCTATGCTCGGACATGACAAAGTCCTAATTGCTGTAGACGACCTCAACCCAGACCTGCGTACAGTAGCCGGGGAAATTGCTGTTCTGGCCGCTCAACCGTATACCGGCCTGCAAGTTGGTAATGTCAGTCCACGTCCACTGGCCTCCCGATGGGCGGGTGGCCCACGATTCGCCGTAGATGGCATAGCTACCGGTCAGATCCTGGGTGCTGCCACGATACTCGGTTCCGCCAAGGTAAACCACGAGCATTACCTGGCCAAGGGTCTGTGTCCGCCGGGCCCTGCAATACACTGTTACTTCCTGTATCGTCCCGGCTCCGAATGCGGGGTCTTCAAGCGCATACACGTCGGTGGCGAAGGAACTCGAGGCACGAATGACGATACTGGCGTCGCCGTCCGGCGATGACTCCTGGACACACTGGTAATTGGAGGAGCAGCCCGAGCTGGTCAACGCTGTCAGCGAGCCGGCTCCGTCCGGTCTCAGGGTAAGCGTATCCGTGGCCGTCGCGCCGCCGAAGTATGCACCAGAGAATCGATAGGCAACTGTTCCCCGGTGACGAGGCAATACGGTTAGATATCGGATGACGGTATCGGTCTCTGGCTGGAACACCGCCCGGACCGGATGCTGCCCGACCGGGATCGAATCCAGAGTGAACTGCCCGGCGGCGTTCGGATGGTAGGTTTTGGTCGCCAGTCCGCCGGTACCGTCGGGGAATGTTATCGTGATATCAATCGAGTCGGCCCAGGTTGCGCCCGGCAGCTCGTTGGCGGCGTCGAGAATCGTCCCGTTGATTCGGTTCAACAAGTAATCCCCGGTGGCGTCAGCTATCTTCTCGGTCAGGGTCGTGCCGCTGCCGGTCGAGGTGATTGTAATGCCGCCCGCGTAGCTGTAAGGCGCACCCCAGGCGTCGAGCTTGAACCCAGTGGCATCTTGCGCGTAGGAAGCCGCCAAGTACGGCCCGACCCAGGTTCCGTAGCCGCCCGGATTGGTGCGCAGAGCATCGAGATTAGGTGGGAAAGCGCCGATATCGCCAACATATCCAAAGTCGCTGCGCTGGCCATTTTGGGTGAGCGATGGATTCCCCACGATCGCCTTGGCCAACAGGTCCATTTCTCGTTCAGTGCTAGTCCGGCGCAAGTCATCGACCGAGGCGGTCATAGACTGCATCGCTACTCCGGCAAGAATGCCGATCACAACAATCACGACCACCAGTTCGATCAGACTGAAGCCGCTATTTGACTGGAAGCCTGCCACGTTCAACTACCGGTCCAGAGATTTTCGGCCATCGACATTTCGAGATAGCTCACTGCGCCGGGGGTAACGACAATCTGTCGGGCGAGGGTATCGGCGGTCGGGAGATAAACAAGCCTCAGCAGATGGATGCCGATTGGCACCGAATCGAATTGCGCGAATCCGCTGGGCTGTGGTTGAACCGTTCTGACCGCTACTTCGCCGCTGCCGTTCGGCACGGTCAGGAGGAATCTGAGCGAATCGTCATAAATCGTCCCTGGGGGTGTGCGGTCAATATCGGTCACGACCAACCGTACCGGGTTGTAGAGCAGGTCGGCGACCGAGCCGGCAAGTTGCCTCGTGAGAATGACGCCTCCGCCGGTCGACGTTATAGACACGCCGCCGGAGTAAACGAAGGCCCCGCCCCAGGCATCGTATTTGTAGTTTGTGCTCGCGCCGCCACTGGAGAATTGATCGCCGATATACGGCCCCTGCCAGGTGGACCAACCGCCCGGGTTGACCGCGAGCGCGTCCAGATCAGGCGGCAGACCGCCGACATCGCCGACATAGCCAAAATCGGTTCGTGCGCCTGCGGCGGCCAATTCAGGATTGCCGGCGATGGCGTGAGCCAGGCGATCGAGGTCCTGGCGAGTTTGTTCTATCCTGCTGGTCCGGTTCACCGCGGAAAGGGATCTCAGGCCGACCGTGGCCAGGACGCCGATGATTACCAGCACCAGCACCAATTCGATCAAGGTGTACCCTCGGTTTGATTCGAAATCGGCCATACGCACCTGCCTGTCAGGGCCAAAGACCCATCGTAGTGATTATCGGCAGAACGGGGCGATTTCTCGCCAGTGCAGGTAGCGGTTGCGGCAGGCCTCGGTCCGGTCGCCTCAAGCAACCGGACAAGAACCTGCCGCAACTTTTCTAACTTATGGGAAAGCCTCTCCTCGATTGCCCGTGTATCGAGGAAGGATCTAAAAGGGTCAGACCGGGAGGTCTTCCGCCCACGATTTAGGAGATATTGGCGGGGATGGCGCTAGATCACCCGGCCTGGCGGTATGCGCACCACCAGGTCGGACTTCACGATACATTGGCAGGCCAGGCGGGACTGGGCGGTCAGATTGTCGGCCTCTTCGAGCATCTCCGCTTCGTCGTCAGAAACGGCGTTAAGCGTCTCAAACCCCGACTCGACAATTACGTGGCAAGTGGAGCAGGCGCAGTTGCCGCCGCAATTGTGATTGAGAGGGATATTATTGTCGAGGGCAGCGTCGAGTACCGATATCCCCTCGTCGACCTGCACCTCGACCTGGTCGGGCAGGAAGGTGACTTTTGGCATCGCGGGGGACCTCATCGGTCGCTTCGGTACACCACGACGTTATCGTGCTCGTTGCCGTACCTGACTGACCGGGCTACTCCTACCAGGCGGGCTGCGATCGCCATATAGGCCCAAGGCGGCGTGATGACATCCCCGCAGCCGCGGACCAGCACTCTCCGACCGCGATACTGCTCCCAGTCATGGTGGCCGATTCCGTCGAGAAATTCATCCTGGCGGAACATGTCGGATTGCAGGAATTGGTCCGGCTGGACGATGCTGTATTCCATCGATGTCGGGATACGATCAGCAGGTAAACGACGAGCCGCAGCCGCAGGATCGTTTGGCGTTGGGATTGGAGAATTTGAATCCGCCCCCAAGCAGGCCGCTCTCGTAGTCTACGACGCTCCCCTTGAGGTACATGAGTGCCTTGAGGTCGACACGGACCTTGAGACCGTCGAATTCAAACTCGCGATCGAGATCGGAGGCCTGATCGTCAAACATCATCGAATACGAAAAGCCGGAACATCCGCCGGTGGTCACTCCGAATCGGAGGAACAAGCCGGGTTTGTCTTCGAGCGCCATGAGCCGCTTGGCCTCGACAACCGCCGATGGCGTCATGGTCAGGATATTCTCGGTGGTGTTTATCTGGCTCTGTTGCAACATCTTGCTTCCATTCTCCAAGTAGCATCTCTTTGCTCTGCGGTCTGCCCGCAGTACAAAAACGTCTAACACACTCAGGCGCGGAATTGTTCGCATATTATAACTCGTTGTGGCGCAGCGGATTCTCTCCGGTTGTAGCAACCGGTCCCGACCGTTACGGGGGGCCGCTCTTTGATTGACCACAGGGTCAAAGTTGCGAAAAAGATAGATTTTAGATGACTTTTTGATGGACTTGTCCAATCTTTTTTCGTATTGTCGCGTACCTTATGATGGAAGCGCGGGGCAACATAGCCATTATCGCCCCACCGAAGTCGTTTGGGATTGCTGAAACTGGAACAAGGAGATACACATGCAGCTATCACGCAAGGCCGATTACGCACTCAGAGCGGTAAAACATCTGTCCTCGCTGCCCAAAGGCAAACTTGGTTCGATCAACTCGATCGCCGCAGCCGAGGCCATTCCTCGTGAATTTCTCGCCAAGATTCTCAAAGATCTTACCCGGGGTGGTATTTTGGTGTCATTCCAGGGCGTGACCGGCGGCTATCGGCTGGCCAATGCCCCCAAGGATATTTCATTCCTCGACGTAATCGAGGCGATCGAGGGTCCGCTGCATATTAACTTGTGTACTGAGGGCGAGGCCTGCCCGTGCGACCGGGCCTCCGACTGCACCATGCGCGAATTCTGGACGACCCAGGAGAAGACCTTCAAAAAGGCGCTGTCCAAGCACAGCTTCTCGCGTTATCGCAAGACGGTACACTAAGAGGTTGCCGTCGTCACGATTTCCGGCGACCCGCCTCCGGGCGGGTCGCCTTTTTGTAACTGTTACAACAGACCGGCGGGGTCGACGTAATACGGTTTGGCGTTGTATGATTAATGCCCGGCGTGTTATATTATTAGTTGGGTTGCGTAAGCAGGAGATGAGACTATGATGAAGCAGTTTGAAGATAAGGCTCACAAGGTGAAAGTCGGGCTCGCCGAGATGCTCAAGGGCGGCGTGATCATGGACGTGACATGCGCCGAGCAGGCGACGATCGCCGAGCAGGCCGGCGCCGTTGCCGTGATGGCGCTCGAACGGGTGCCCTCGGACATTCGCGCCCAGGGTGGCGTGGCTCGTATGGCCAATCTCGACGTGATCGAGGCGATCAAGCGCGCCGTCACTATTCCGGTTATGGCCAAGTGCCGAATCGGCCACTTCATTGAGGCGCGCGTACTCGAGGCGATTGAGATCGACTTTATCGATGAGTCCGAAGTGCTTACTCCGGCCGATGAAAAATACCATGTCGATAAGTGGCCCTTCAAGGTGCCGTTCGTCTGTGGCTGTCGCAACCTGGGCGAGGCGCTGAGGCGCATTTCCGAAGGTGCGGCGATGATTCGCACCAAGGGCGAAGCGGGCACGGGCGACGTGTCGCAGGCCGTCAAGCATCTGCGTGAGATCGGCTCGGCGATGAAGGCTCTGACCGTTATGTCGCCCGAAGAACATTACGGCGCCGCCAAGGAATACCGGGTGCCGCTCGAGCTGGTTAAAGTCGTGGCCCAACTGGGCAAACTTCCAGTGCCGAATTTTGCGGCCGGCGGGATCGCTACTCCGGCCGATGCGGCGCTGTGCATGCACCTGGGAGCGGAGGCGGTCTTTGTCGGTTCGGGGATATTCAAGTCCTCGGATAAGTCGGCCGATCAGGAGAAACTCGCCAAGGCGATAGTCAGCGCCACCACCCACTGGCAGGATTACGGCATTATCGCTGAGTATTCACACGGCATTACCAAGACCATGGACGGCCAGGCGGCGCACTCGATACCGATCGAGCACCAATTGCAAACGCGGTAGGGGCTGATCCCCCATCGCATATTTCTCCTTCCCATCCGGGTGGGCCGACCGGCCCGCCCGGTGTCTTCTTCGGGGTCAGCTGGATCTGGTGGAGACTATGGCACCGCTCCCGCTGCCGCTGTGGTGTCCGCAAGCTCCGGGTAAAGATCTACAAGAATTCTCGCCATCGACGGGTCGAGGCCGTGGTGGATCGCCAGACGAAAAGCCCGCACCGCCAGCTCACGGTGCTGTTTGTAGGCATAGCGGTAAGCCAGTACCTGTACTTCCGACGGCTGGGGCGAGGCGTGCGATTCCAGCTTCTGAAGGTACGTGATCGAGCTTTCAATTCGATCGAGAAACAAGTCGATCGAGGCCAGCTCTACCAACGCCTCTGCGAGCGTGGTGTCGATCCGGAGCGCCTTGTGAAGCAGGCGCTCGGCTTGCTCGAGCGCCGCAGTTGCCATGGCGGAGTCAGATTCATAGTTGTCATATCCGGTCAGGGCATACGACTTACCGAGTCGCGTGAGCACCAGCGGATCGTCCGGGGCGAGTTCGTAGGCTTTGAGCAGGTGGTGCCGCACTGAGTCCAACTGGTCTTCCTGATCGAAACAGCGCGCCAGGTTGACGTATGCTCGCACCTGGTTCGGCTCCAGTGCGATTGCCTGGCGAAGGTAGACGGTCGCACTATCGGCCTCGTCGGTTCGAACCAGACTTTCCCCAATTCGATTCAGCATGGAGTAAGAGAACGGGCGTTCAATCCCGTGGACGACCCGGTCTATCCAGTACTGCTCGGTGGCGCGAATATCCTCGGGGGTTATCTCGTACTCGCGTCGGTAGAAACCGGCAGTTTCGTCGCTCATCATCCCGTAGTTGAGGGAGAAGGACTCGAGGTACGCTTTGGGAGGATAGCGGTCGTGGGCCATGAGGCGAAACTTGTGAGGTTTTACCTTATGGCGGGCGATAACATAGTCGTTCAGCCCGAAGGCATCGATAATGGCGACTTTGGGGAATACCCAACCCGGTACACCCACCGACTGAAAGGCCGCGATGGGAAACTCTCCGGCGAGCGGGGGAGACGCGAGCGAGCGTTCCGGAAAGCGCGCCTTGAAATACTCGTAAAACACTTTGTGTTCCTGGTGCCGCATGCACACGTGATGCTTGATCAGCCAGAACTGGAGTTCGTCAAAGGTTTGGGCGTACCAGCGAACCGGCGCGGGAAACTCGGGGGCTACCGGGATGAACATGATCCACGTCTCGCCGCGGGCGGTGTAGTCCTTGGTGACGAGCCAGTGAACCCACTGAATTGGCCAGGAGACGGCGAGGAAAAGCGCCAGCACGCACCCGGCCAGCCAGGCATCGGCCAGCAAACGGTTGATCATCCAGATGAACGACAGGAAGATCAATGGTACCAGGTAGCTGAATACCCGGTATTCGAAGTGATCCCCGCCGACCAGCAGAGTGTAATACGCTATATGCGCGGCGATCGTGCCAAGCACTATCACAAGCGCCAGACGGCGCGTGCCGAAGTCGGAGCGGTCAGCCACGGTGCTGCTTAACCAGGCGCGCGCCTTCGTCCTCCATTGCGCAGCCGATGGCGCCTCCTTCTTCATCCAGAGAATGCCAAGCCAGACCAGAAGCGCCAGCCACAACCAGAGGCCGAATTCCAGCACGAACGACGCAAGGTACCGAATACCGGCCTCGGGCCACGGCGCCGTATACTTCGCATAGTAGGTATTGGGCAGCCACTCCCCGTAGGTGAGTCGCCGCCATCCGAGGTGGATGAATGGGATAAGAAGCGGGGACAGGCTTGCGCCGGTTTTCCATCGCAGCCTGCCTTCCTGTTTTATGCCGGCAAGACGGTGCCCGACCAGGAGAAGCGTGCTCACCAGGATCAGGAGTCCATCCGGCCGCGACAGATGCAGCAGGGCTGCTACAAGCGTCATACCGAGGATCCAGACGGTGCCGCGCCGCCGAGGAATGACAGTCATGCCGATCCAGAGTAGAAACAGAAAATTGAACAGAGCGGTCTCGAGTCCGGAACTGGTCCAGGCGAGAAAGGTGCGATTGGTCAGCATCCCCGCCAGCGCGAGGGCGATCAGACCGAGCCGGTATTTCTCAAGCCGGTCAGTGAGGGACATCCGGAGTCCAAACCATGCAGTTACTACAATGGTTGCGAACGAGAAAACAAGAGAGAGGGTATTGGCAATGTCAGGGGGCTCAACGCCGAATAGCCGCCAGACAACATCAAGCAGCGCCACCCAGAGGAAGCTGGTGTACCCCTCGACCGGCAGAAAAGGGGGCGGGTTCCATACGTAGCCATGCCCCAGGACGCTGTTGCTGACGTAGCGAAACGCGATCATGGCGTCGTCGGTCATGAACCAGAACAACTTCCAGCCAAAATATAGACCGGCAGTGGCGACGATCACAATCAGGGCCGGCCCGATGGCGCGTGACTTCACGAGCATGATCTCACCCATTTTCTCCGACAAGCGGAACTCGGATGTACCTGAGATGATACGCCATGCGGTTTACTTTGGCAACTGGCGCGCGGAATACAGGCGCGGTCATAATGATCAATATTGCATTTTGAGACAAAAAAAGTATATTATCAACACTTAATTCAAGAGGTTAGGTACAACTCCGCAGAGAGCACACGAAAGGACCCCATGCAACGTTACTCCCTACTTGTCGTTGGCTTGGTCCTCGTCCTTTTGTCCGTAGCGCCGGCGGGAGAATTGAAGGTGTGTCTGGACGGTTCCGAGAAACCCGGTGAACCGCCCCCAGGCGCATTCCTCCCGGCTGCTCCGGATGATGGCGAGGCCGCCTACTCCGGTACCGTGAGAGTCTTCCTTGTGGAGCCGCTGGCCCGGTGGGTTGACTACAACGGCGACTTCTACCGGTACGGCTTTTTGAGTTTTCCGCTGGTATCCAACATCAACATGCTGGACGGCGATGTGGTCTATCGTACCGGCACCTGGGATGCCTCCACCACAAGCATTGCCGAAATCTTCGAGGAAAACATCATGGCGATTGGAGTGGTGTTCAGGTCGCAGGGCGTTCCCACCGATGCCAGTCCGCCGGAAGGGTACTGGTTTTCGGCGAAGTACACCGACGCCGCCGCGGCCGCCACTCCGGGTGTGCCGGGCCGCAGCCAGGCATCTCCACCCTATACCCATCCGGTTTTTATTCAGGAGTCTACGGCAACCTCGTGAGGGTATTGCCCTTCAGCGCGGTCTGCGCTGCACGAATTGAAATCATCAGGTTTGTATCCGATGTTGTACGTCGCCCTGGTGAGCGACATGAATCCTGTGGCCGATGCCTGGGTGGAGCAGTCGTATGTCACACCGACGCCGACCTGCTTTTTCGACGGCGGCTACAGAAACATGATGGGCGGATTTCCCACCCCGGGTCCATCGTTGGTTCCATACTATGAGCCGGAAATTGTCGCCTGCGCCCAGCGAGCGGTGCCCGCGCTCGATTTGCTGACTGCGATCGATTGGCTGGGCAATTACCAAGTAAGAGTCCACGTGGCAATCGGCAACGGTGTTCCTGCCAATACCGCGCCGGCGACTCCCGCGATCGCTCTCGGCGGCGGTCGCATCCCGCCTGAACAGATTATGACCTTTGCCTGCGAGGCAACCGATCCCCAGGCAAACATGATATTCTACCAGTGGGACTGGGGTGACGGTCAGATGAGCGGATGGCTCGGACCGTACAACTCCGGCGCCACCGCTGTAGCCTCGCACTCCTGGGCCGAATTCGGGAGCTACAGCGTAAGAGTCAAAGTGAGGGATCCGTTCGGTGAAGAGACCGCCTGGTCGGCGCCGGTTTCTGTGACGGTCTCCTGCTGTATGGGCAGGGTCGGCGACGCCAACCAGTCAGGCGAGGACGAACCGACTATTGGCGATGTCACTGCCATGATCGACGCCAAGTTCATCTCCGGTTCTTGCGACGGAATTCTGAGTTGCGTGGCCGAGGCGGATGTCAACCAGTCGGCTGCCGGTGATCCGACTTGCGAAGATATCTCGATAGGTGATATCACGATTCTGATTGACTACCTGTTTATCACCGGCCCAACCATGGGCCTGCCGAACTGTTTGTAGTCTCTTCTATCTAAACGTGAGCCCCGTCGCTCGACGGGGCTCTAACTCTCGCACGGTCGACGGCGGATGGCCTGGCGCGCGCCTGCCAAAGCTCTTTTTCACTTGACGCGGAGACTAAAAAGACCGATATTATCGCGTATTAGGTGATCACGTACTTCGTGATCATCGCACTGTCCGACATAGCTGACAGGGATCATCCAACGGCATCTGCCTGGCACCGTCAATGTGTCGGCGTATCGTCAGGTTGCTCAGACATCCTTTCGCAGACGCAGCCATCGACACCTTTCGATACTCATCTCTATCACCTCGTTTGCTGAAGAGATCAGATGACCCTTATAGGATTCATTCTACGAAAGGACCTGTTATATGTGTCGAGCGGCACTTCGGCGATCGGGGCGCTTCGGTTGGAGCCGGCTTCTGGGGCTGGTTGGGATCCTGGCGGCCGCAGCGGTTCCGTCGGGCGCCCACGGAGCCTGTGACTACGCCACGTACATCTTCTTCGGGGAAGACAACTTCGCGGACTTCGGTTCGTCGGTGCAATTTGCGGGCGATGTCAACAATGACGGATACGATGACATCGTAATCGGTGCGCCGGTTGCCGGCGACAACGAGAGCGGTGAAGTCTACGTTTACTCAGGCCGTACCGGCCGATTACTTCGTCATCTGCTGGGAGCCGCTGCCTTGGACAAATTCGGGGCGGCGGTGTCGACCGCGGGCGATGTCGATGGCGACGGGTATGACGATCTGCTGATCGGAGCGCCGGACAACGATGCCGTCGCGTCCGGCGCGGGAAGGGCGTACGTCTATTCAGGGCAGAACTGGACGCTACTGTATTCCCTAAACGGACAAGCTGCCAATGATCATTTCGGGTTTTCGGTCGCGTACGCCGGTGATGTAAACGGCGACTCCAACCCGGACGTTATAGTAGGCGCCACCGGCAACAGCGCCGGCGGAACGGCGGCCGGCCGGGCGTATGTTTACTCCGGGCCGACGGGATCGTTGATATGGACATTCACCGGCCCGGCAACGGCCTCGCAGTTGGGTAACGCCGTCTCGGGCGCGGTCGATGTCAACAACGACACCTTCGACGATCTCATTGTCGGCGCTTATTTCCATAACGCAGGCACCGGGCGGGTGTACGTATACTCAGGCGCCGACGCCACGGTGTTGCACACATTCAATGGTGCGGCTACGTTTGACGGATTCGGCTTCTCGGTGGCGGGACTTCGTGACATCAATGCCGACGGCTATGACGACGTGATCGTGGGGGCGCGCAATCATGATTTTGCGGCTACTGATGCAGGCCGGGTCTATGTGTACTCCGGACAAACCGGCGGGATCATCTGGACGTTCGACGGCGTTGGGGTTCAGGACTATTTCGGTGTTTCGGTGGCGAGGGCCGGTGATGTCAACAGTGACGGAATCGACGACATCCTGGCCGGTGGCTACGGTTACAACCAGGATGGTGTCGCCGACCGGGGTTTGGCCCGCATCTTCTCAGGCCAGACGGGCAGTCTGCTGTTCGAGTTTATCGGTGTGGATACAACGGAGTGGTTCGGGTTCGCCGTCGCCGGTGGGGGAGACGCCAGCGGTGATGGTCGGGCTGAAGTCATCGTCGGCGCTCTGCTCGAGGATTCCGGAGGTAATGACGCCGGAGCGGCTTATTTATTCCGTCCGGCTGATGATCTTGACGGGGATCTCATTACTGACGTGTGTGACCCTGATGTGGACGGGGATCTGGTGGCAAACGGAAGCGACAACTGCTCCCAGATTAACAACCCCGGCCAGGAAGATGCGGATGCTGACGGTGTTGGCGACGTTTGCGATAATTGTCCTAACACCTATAATCCTGATCAATCGCCCTCGGATGCCGACAACGACGGTGTCCCCGATGATTGTGACAACTGCCCTGCGCAGGCAAACGCCGGCCAGGAGGATGCCGACGGCGACGGTTCCGGCAACGTGTGTGACCTGTGCCCCGGATTCGACGATAATGCCGATGCCGATGGCGACAACGCCCCAGACGGATGCGATATCTGCCCGGGATTCAACGACTTCGCTCACACCGATGGCGACGGGATACCGGATGGATGCGATAACTGCCCGACCGTGGCCAATCCTGATCAGTTAAACACCGATCTCGATGCACTGGGCAATGCCTGCGATCCGGATGACGACGGTGACGGGATTCAAGACCCATCGGACAATTGTCCGCTGATCGCGAACAGCAACCAGGCCAACAACGACGGCGACTCTCAGGGTGACGCGTGCGACACTGACGACGACAATGATGGAGTCCCTGATACCGGCGACAACTGTCCGTTTGCGGCCAATGCCAATCAGCTCGATTCCGATACCGACGGCCAGGGCGATGTCTGCGATACGGATGACGACAACGACGGAGTCGCCGACGGTTCCGACAATTGCCCGCTGGTAGTAAATCCCGGCCAGGCCAACAACGACGGCGATCCCCAGGGTGACGCTTGTGACGCTGATGACGACAACGACGGGTTTACGGATGACGCCGACAACTGCCCGCTGGCCGCGAATGCAAGCCAGCTCGATACCGATCTCGACGGCCAGGGGGATGCCTGCGATACGGATGACGACAACGACGGTGTTGCGGACGTGTCCGACAACTGCCCGCTGGTGGCAAATGCCGGACAGGAGGACTTCGACGGAAACGGAGTCGGCGATGCGTGTTGCTGTGTCGGCAACGTGGGCGATGCCAACGGCAGCGGCGAGGACGAGCCCACAATCGGCGATGTTACGACTCTTATCGATGCCAAGTTCATCACGGGGACGTGTGTGGGAGTTATAGGCTGTTTGCCGGAGGCGGACATCAATCAATCGGCTCCAGGCGCTGCATCCTGTGACGATATTACGATTGGCGATATCACCAATCTGATCGATTATCTGTTCATAACGGGATTCTCGCTCGGCCTGCCCGACTGCCTGTAGGCCGAGCTTCGCAATATCGATCAGAGGACCGGTGGGCCTCCAGGTCTAAGTCTCGAAAACCTTGCTTGCCACCGGTAGCAGCAACTCTGTCTGCCAGTCCATTAGTTGGCCAGCTTTTTGGAGAGTGGACGGTGTGGTCGGGCGGGCGAGAGCTATGGCCTCAAGCTGCTTGCGCGATGCCACCAGCGACGGCTCCACGCCCAATTGTGCAGCGATGCGAGCGCATTCCTCGCGCAGCGTTTCCAGCTCGGGGCCGTACTCGGGGCGCACCTGATTGGCGCCCACGCGATAGAACGGCCACTTGGGCTCGCGCATCCGTCGCGCATGACGGATCGCTCCCTCGAGGCGCTGCAGGCGAGCGCCCTCACATGTGCGGGGCAGTTTGGGTTGCGGCAGCAGTTGATGACCGCGATCTTGTGAGGCCCACAGGGCGAGATCGATTATGAGTTGATTGCCCATGATCTTGAACGGCGGCAGGTCGGCTCGCTGCGCCTCCCGCTCGCGCCAGCGCCAGATTTCACGCACGAACGCCAGTTGGCGGCGGTCCATTTCGCTCAGGCCCTTAATGCGCCACACCCGGTCGGGATCGAGCGGTGGTTTGTCCGTGCCGGTGGCCTTGACCATACGGCGGCACGATTCGCGGTGCCATTCCAGCCGCCCCAGACGGTTCAGCTCGCGCTCCAGATGCTCGGCGACGGGAGCGAGATAGCGGGTATCATTGCAGGCATACGTGAGCTGGTCGTCGCCGAGCGGACGGCGCGACCAATCGGAGCGCTGCTTCTGTTTGGTCAGCTCGACGCCGAGGTACTGCTTCACCAAAGACACGAGGCTGCGCGCCTCGCCCTCGACCAATTGGGCAGCGAGCATCGTATCGAAAACTTCGCCTTTTGGTTTGAACCGATACCCGGCGCGGAGCATTCGCAAATCGTATTCCGCGCCGTGAATCAAGAGCTTTCGGGTGGCCAGCGAATCGAGTAGCGGATTCAGGTCAATATCGGCCAGGGGATCGACAATGTAGGATTCGTCGTCAAACGTCAGCTGAATCAGGCAAACTTTCTCATAGTAATGATGCAGGCTGTCCGCCTCGGTGTCGAGTGCAACCGTTCCGACGGCGCCAAGCCTGGCCGCCAGCGCCTGCAGAGAATCACTGTCATCGATGTAGCGGAAACGGCAGGGCATGGGGCATCGGCGCGTGGCTCAACTCCAATACTATTTGTGGATCGTGCGGAGGAATGCCTCCACCTCAGGAACCCCCCCTTGCAGGATGAGATAACCGTTGTATGGCTCGCGTTCGGTAATCTCGCCGCAGATCGGTGTCAACATGATCTCCCTGACGAGTTCGAGATCGCTCGTCTGTCCCAGCGCCCAGGCCAGTTTCACGTACGCCACTTCCGGAAGCATATTGGCGGCCGGAATGATCCCCTTGGCCATGAGGTCGCGGCCGGTGTCGTAAACGAACATGTGCACATATCCCCAGAGAGTCTGCACGGTCATATAGATGGCTACTCCGGCCGCGGTGGCGCGCTCGATGGCGGGGTAGACAGGCTTGTTGATGTGTCCCAAGCCTGTACCGGCAATGACGATACCTTTGTAGCCGTTATCAACCAGCGAGTCGATCATGTCCTGATGCATGTTCGGATAGTAATACACCATCGCTACTCGCTCTTCGAAATACGGATGGATATCGACTTGGCGGTCTTTGCGCCGCTTGTTGTAGTTGTCGTGCAGTGGGGTGACTTTTTCGCGATTGACCATCGCCAGTGGAATATCGCCGACCGTGCGGAAGGTCGACCGGTATGAGGAGTGCATCTTGCGCACGCGCGTGCCCCGATGCAGCAGGCCGTACTCGTCCGAGGTCGGCCCGAACATACATACCACAACTTCGGCGATATCCGATTCGGCAGCGGTTTTGGTGGCGTGAATGAGGTTAAGGGCGGCATCGGACGACGGCCGATCCGATGACCGCTGTGAGCCTACCAGCACTATCGGCACCGGCGAATTCTGGATCATGAAAGCGAGCGCCGAAGCGGTGTGGTGCATGGTGTCGGTGCCGTGCCCGATCACGATACCGTCGACACCGTTGGCGATCTCCTCGCCGATTCGCACCGCAAGCTTTTTGTACTGCTCGGGGCCCATGTTCTCGCTGAAAACGGCGAACAGCTTCTCGGTCGTTAGATTGCAAATGTCGGCCAGTTCCGGCACGGCGCCGTAGAGTTCGCCGGGCGAGAAGGCCGGTATGACCGCGCCGGTGCGGTAATCGAGCCGCGACGCAATCGTACCACCGGTGCCAAGGAGCTTCACATTCGGCTTGTTGGGCGAAACTGGGAACTGCTTCTCCGGAATCTTGTAATGAGCCTCTTTACGTCCGCCGGCTTTGATGTCCATCACGGTATCGATTTCGATTCCAACATTGTATCCGCTGGCCAGCTTGAGTACGAGATGCCGGTCGTCGTCGGTCTCAGAACGCGGCAGCACGATCCCCTTGAACTCACCGCGCGTGGTCTTGAGCTCACAGTTGTCCCAGACGGCCACGCCGAATTTTTCGAGTACCTCGCGGGCGGCTCCCTTGTACCCTTTGAGCGCTTCAGACATGAGCCAGCTCCTTCGTGACCGCCTCGGCGAGCAGTTTCAAATCAACCTTGCCGACAACTTTGGGTTTGAGGCGGCCCATTATCCAGCGCTGCCGCGCCTCGGGATGGCGCGACTTGCGCACCCGCTCGAACTCCGACGCCAGGGCTGGTATTTGTCTGGTCGCGTCCGCCAGTGAATTGAGGCCTGAACTCAGATCGCTCACAACTGTCTCCGCTCTTCTGTCAGGCGACGCGACCAGAACATACAGCGCTTCTTTAGCCATTGTCCGCTCGAGTCCGGTACGGTGCACCGCCAGACAGAGATCGACCACGCAAGTGGCCTCAAACGGTTCTTTTGTCCGCCGCTTGCGTTCCAGACCCTTGAGCGTATGACCGAAAAGCACCGCGATAAACTTCTCCGGCCAGCCGGTCTTGCCCGCGATCTGCTCAACCACCGGCACAATCTCCCGCCTGATCAGGTACCGATGGGTGTCCGACGGTACTCCCCACATGCGCAGCCGGTGCAGCCAGTCCGGGAGGACATCGATCAGCCGCGCTCTGATACGCTCGATGTGATCATTGGCAATGGCAATGGGAGCCGAATCGGTGTCCGGATACATGCGGTCGGGCCCCGGCAGCACGCGCTCGAAAATCGTGGTGCCGTCTGAGAATGACTTCCGCGTCTCGTTGGGCACACCTGCGAAAGCGAGGCGGCATCGCTCCTCGACAGTCTCGAGAGCGGTAGCCATATCGTCGGCGGGCCCCCAGTACACGAGCTGGGCGTCATTATCGTCTGCGCCCAGTAGACGGCGCAACTCGGCGGCGGTGCCGTTATCGAACCAGGCGTCGCCTTCGCTGTGGATCAGATTTGGTCGCTCCAGGCAAGCGATCACTTTAAGTCGATCACTGAGTTCACTGGCAAAGCACTTGCCTGGTTGGGTGAAGTGAGACAGAATGTCCCTGAACGCCGGCAAGTTGACCGCTACGCAGCGATAGTCGGTGTTTAGAGTCTCGGCCAATAGCGGCGGAAGCGCGTGCAGGAGAGTCGAATCGAGCTTTACCGACTTGACTCGCCATCCCGAGTGATCGGAGCACCGCTCCTGCAGAATATCCCTGATCCGCAGCAGCGCCTTCTGGCGGAAGGCCTCAACATGCACCAGATCGGGAATCCAGCGAATATGCTGCACACCTTTGATCTCGACCCTTGTTCCGCCGGCGATACTGACATTGACATCCTCGCGCGCGGCGCCGATCCCGGTGCGCACCTTCCCCGATGTCCGCACCAACAGGCGAAGGTACTGGGCGGCCTCGGCCACTTCATCCGGAGTCAGCATATCAGGATAGGTAACAGTTTCAATCAGCGGCATACCGAGGCGGTCGGTCGTGTATACCCGTAGGTGGCCCACATCGGAGACCTCCCGGCAGGAGTCCTCCTCGATGCTGATTTGGATAATGCGAACTTTCTTGTGTGCGAGCGGGATTTCTCCCTCGATGCCGACAATGCCGGTGCGCTGAAAGCCGGTCGGAATGCTGCCGTCGAGATACTGCTTGCGCGCGATGTGCAGCTCGCCGACCATGTTGCACTTAAGCATGAGGGCGATTTCGAGCGCGATTTCGAGAGCATCGCGGTCGATCTGAAAGGGCGGAGTATCGTCGATATCGTACGTGCAGGCGGTTTCGTCCTTGATCCGGTAGATAATCGTCTTGCGGGTTTTTTTCTCCATTAGGGCTGTGCCGTCGTACTCCCCCATCTCGCTGAGCGTGGGTCGCATGTGCCGGATCACCTCAGCGTCGTACTCACCATGCTGATACAGCCCCGCCGGACAGTGGCAAAACAGCTTCTTTTGGGTCAGCAGTTGCTGGTGAATTTCCAGACCGCTTTTGAAACCGAGCCGGAAATAGGTTTCGCGAGTGGCCTCGGACCGGGGCACATAGCCGACCTGCCGGCGAGATAGCTCATAGTTCTCCTTGTGGCCGGGGGATAGCGTTGCGACAGGGTAACTGGCAGGAACACGGTTCAATGAAATCTCTCCTTGGTGATAACTAACCCCTTCAGGACCGAGCGCGCGAGGTAGTAGACGACAACTTCTGGTGGAAAGGACATGTCATGATCGGAAAATATACCCCGCCGGACAGCGTAGAAAAGAGGTTTTTTGGCGAGCGTTTCGGGCGTTCGTTGGAGGTGTTCTACAGCTTGTTCTTGCCAACACGGGACCGGAAGCCGTCCGGGTCGGTATCTCCTTCGGTGTTGAGAAGCAGCACGGTCGAGTCAGGTGTCAGGGGGAGTGATCGGCGGACATGCTCCAGGGAGCTGTCGCCTGTCAAACTGAGCAATGCCGCCAGGCCGGCGGCCCCCGATTCGCCGGAGATGACCCGAGTGTCATTTCCGCTCGGATGATAAAATCGACGCATGGCGTCCACACACGACGAATCATCGATGGCCAGAAACATGTCGAAGCCGAGCTTGATGAGCGGCCAGGCCACGAGTGAGGGAGTCCCGCAGTTCAGGCCGGCCATGATACTGTTCTGCCGTCCTCTGCTCAACACCGGTTCGCCCGATGGAGAAGATATTGACTCAAGCAGGCAGGCGGCCTCGGTTGGTTCGACAGACACGAGCGTAACTTGCGGCCAGGGAGATTCGCGGCGGAAGTACCAGGCGGCGGCCGCCGCCAGCGCACCTACACCTCCCTGTACCAGGACCAGATCGATACGGACGTTTTGGCCGATGTCGTTTTCGATCTCGCGGAACAGCGTCAGGTATCCCGCCATGATCCATCGCGGGATTTCTTCGTATCCCGTCCAGGAGGTATCCGAAACTGTCTGCCACCGGTTGACCGCCGCATCGCGCGCGCATCGCGTGACCGCGTCATCGTATGTCCCGTCCACCAGCACCACCTTTGCGTTCTCGCCGCGAATGTTCTGTACTCTTGCAGGAGCAGAGTTATTCGGCATGTAGATGACCGCGCCCTGATCGAGCTTTCGCGCGGTCCAGGCAACCCCGCGGCCGTGGTTGCCGTCGGTGGCCGTGCAAAGAGTGAGCTCGCCTTTACGGAGTATGTCGCGCCAGGAGTAGAATTCCGAAGGAGCCGGACAAGGCAGTGACTGGCCCGCCAGGTAGGCCTTCACGTATCGGTAGATGGCGTACGACGCGCCGAGCGCTTTGAATGCCTTGAGTCCGAAACGATGCGCCTCGTCTTTGACCACAAGCCCGCCCACGCCAAGCTCAGAGACGAGTCCGGGAAGATGGACCAGCGGGGTGGGCTTGTACTCAGGAATTGAGTGATGCAGCGCGGTTATGTCATCGGCGCGAAACGGCGCCTCGACCGCCTCGGACCAGCCTGGTGACGGCTGTCGGTACCGATTGACTACTGCTACGGCCATCTGAGGTTTTACGTTATCCGCACCGTGAAGCCCAGCGCGAGGGTCTCTTTGAAACGGGCGCGTTTGTCAATGTCTTTGTCGTAGAGCACCTGAGTGTACAGGCTCACGCTGACAATTGTCGTCACCGAAGCCGTAAACGTGTTTTCCCAATTGACATCCGGTGTCGACCAGTGGACACCGACGTCGCGCGCGCCCAGCACATGCTCGCGGTCCGACTCCGATGAAAACAGCGCCTTGAATATGCTCAGCTTGCCCACATACTGTATGTTCTGCGCCAGCTTGAGGGTAGCGTCGGTTACCGATTCTACACCGCCGTCGGTAATAGTCGAATCATCGGTTTCGAGTGTCGCCAGATCGATGATTGTTGTCTTGAAAATCTGGCGCGCGGCCAGACCGATGCGACTGGTGAAGGTCTCATTCTCCTTCTTGTAGAACTGGCGGGCCACACCGAACGACTCGGTCAGTTTCAGCGGGCTCAGGTACAGCTTCTTGGCCGCCACGGAGCCGTCGAAGAACTGGCTCTCCAACCTGACCGCCGCATACGGATCCACGACTTTTCCCAGAGTGAACCGAAAGACGTTTTCCCAATCAATCAGATCGGTGGACTTTCTCGGTTTGGCCCAGTCTTTGGTGTCAGCGTCCTGTGTCAGCGTCTGTCCGAACTTCAGGCGCAGGGTTGACTTGAGGTTCACTTTGGTACTCAACTGCCGCTCGGCGGTGCCGTCGAGATTCCACACCCAGTTGACCGAGCCGGCCTCGCCGCCGACCCACGAGTCTGAGTACGATGTTTGCGTAACAGTCAGATCGGTGACCAGCGAGGTCTTCCAGCCGGCGGCGCTGTCACTCTGCGCCAGGGCCGTTCCCGCAACCACGAGCATTGCTGCGCACATGCCGATTATTTTGGCGAACATATCAAAACTCCCTTCCGAGACTACTGTCTCTAATCGATCACGGCCGCACTATCTGTAGAATGGTACCATCCCAACTAATATCTCCTAGATCGTGGGCGGCAGATCTCCGGAGGTTGTCAGAAGCCAAGAGAAGTTGCGGCACTAGTCCCAGCCTGAAGAACTCTAGTTTTCACCCTTGGAGAAGGATTCCTCGTCATTCGGATATCGGCCATTGCGGACGTCATCTACGAACCGTCGCGCGGCATCGGCGATGATCGGCGGCAGGTCGGCGTACTCGCGGACGAAGCGCGGCTTGAAACCGGGTTCGCGCAGTCCGAGGATGTCGTTGATTACCAGCACCTGGCCGTCGCAATGCGGCCCGGCGCCTATGCCGATCGTCGCCATGGTCTTCAGTGCCGAGGTAATCTCCGCCGCGGTCTCCCTGGTTGTAAGTTCCAGTACGCAAGAAAAGCAGCCTGCCTGTTCGAGCGCCAACGCCGAATCCATGAGGTAACTGCTTGACTTGTCGGTTTTGCCCTGCACTTTGGGTCCGCCGAAGCGATTGATCGACTGCGGGGTCAAACCGATATGCCCCATCACAGGAATTCCGCATTCGATCAGCCGCCGCACCGTGGGCACCATTTCGAGGCCGCCCTCGATTTTCACCGCCTCGGCACTTCCTTCGGCCAGGAAACGTCCGGCGTTTCTTATGGCCGTCTCAATCGACGGCTGAAACGAGAGAAACGGCATGTCGGCAACCACCAGTGCCTTCTCCCGCCCGCGCGCCACCGCCGCCGTGTGGCTGACCATCACGTCCATGCCGATTGCCAAAGTCGATTTGTGACCGTGCACGACATTGGCGGCAGAATCGCCTACCAGCAGGATATCGACCCCGGCCTGATCGAGCAGCCGTGCGGTGAAGTAATCATATGCGGTCAGCACGGCGATCTTCTCGCCCCGCTTTTTCATCCTCACGATAGTGTGGGTCGTGATCTTCTCGCGCTTCCTGACGACAGACATATTCATTCCCCGGATGGAAGTGGGCCGGACGGCGGACTGTAGTATTTCTTGCCGGCGATCGGCTTGGAAATCTGATCGATCAAATCGTCGAAATGCTCCGGCCGATGTACGAAATCGATTTCATCAGTTTTGACCACAAGAAGTGGCGTATCCACATAGTGAAAGAAATAGTAATCGTACGCGTTGTTGAGCATTTCGATGTAGTCGAAATCGATCGGCTTCTCGAACGGATGATTGCGGCTGCGGATACGCTCCAGCAGGACGCTGGTGGACGCTTGAAGGTATATCACGAGGTCAGGAGAGGGGACATCGCGCGCCAACGTCGGAGCGATCTTGTTGTACAACGCCAGCTCCCGCTCGGAGAGATTGACCGATGCGAATATGGCGTCCTTGGCGAAAAGATAGTCGGCAACTATGCGCTGTGCAAAAAGATCACGCTCCATCAATTGCTGCTGTTGTTGAAAGCGAGAGATCAGGAAATACAACTGGCAGGACAGGGCGTGGCGCTTCCGATCTTTATAGAAATCGGCCAGGAACGGATTTTCGAATACCTCCTCGTCAATCAGCCGCGCCTTGAGGCGCTCGGCCAGCAGACGAGCGAACGAGGTCTTGCCGACCCCGATCACGCCCTCGACCGCGATATAGCTCGGATCAGCTTTGTCGTGCGACATGATCTCGATAAATCTCTACCTGGGTTCGGCCGGCCGGGGTAAGATACTTTGCCAGCGGTTTGCCTGTCACCGGATGGACCAGCTCCGGATCGATATCCAGAAGGGGTATGAGCACAAACGGGCGCCTGGTTATCCTGGGATGCGGGATTTCCAATCTTTCCGTTTTGACTCGCTTATCCCCAAAGAGCAGAATGTCAATGTCGATAGTCCGCGCCCGGCGTTCACCCTTGCCGTTGCGACCGAGGTGGTCTTCAATCGTCTCTACAGCCTGCTGGAGATCCTCGGGAGAGAAGGCGTATTCCAGCTTGACCACCTGATTCAGAAAGGGCGGGGAGTCGTCGGAGGTTTCCTGCGCCGGGCTTTCGTAGATTGCCGACACGGCCACAATCTCCAACCCGTCGACGTCTCGCAGGCGCCCCACGGCTGAATTCAGGAATCGTTCGCGATCACCCAGGTTGGATCCGAGTCCAAGGTATACGACTTCCATCATCGCTCAGGTACTCTCCGGCCTATTAAACTTCGGGGCGGTGAGTTTCGAGGGGTCTCCCTGCATTCGCGTCACTTCGACTTCAATGTACTTCGCCGGACCGGCCACCGGCGGATGGAGCTTGCGAATCCTCAACGTTACCGCATACACCGGGAACCTGTCGAGCAGGATACCGGCCAGTTCGCCGGCCAGACCCTCCAGAAGGGCATACGCCCGACCCTCGACAACCTCGCGAATAACCGCGTAGACCTGGCTGTAGTCGATCGTATCGCGGAGGTTGTCCGAGTGGGCCGCCTCGGCCAGATCAGTTTGAAGATCGCAGTCGACCTCGAACTGGCGTCCCGTTTCCTTTTCGGCCGCGCTAATCCCGTGATAGCCGTAAAAGGTCAGACCCACAAGCCGGATGACATCCTTCATTCTGTGTCCTCCCGCTTACGTGCGATGCGGCTTCGCCGCACGCGGCGACACGCCTCGGCGAACGCTTCAGAGCCGGCCAGCAGACTGAATCGCAGAAACCCCTCGCCGTTCTCGCCGAAGGCAAGCCCCGGTGCGACCACGATGCGAAAACGGCGCAGCAAAGTTCGGGCAAGGTTGGTCGATGGCATTCGTCTCTCGATACGCGCCCATTCGAATGGTACCGACGATTGTACCGTGCGTTCGAGCCGCAGCAGCGACATTAGCTGCGAGGCCTCGCTTGACGCGCGCGTTAGCCGGTCGCGCACACGCGTTAGCGCATCGCAGGGATATTGCCGAATCGCCTCGACTGCCAGATTAGCGGCATAGGACGGCAGGTAGGCGTGAACCAGGCGGGAGGTCTTTTTCAAACCGGATATCGCTTCGCGATTGCCCACGGCATATCCGAACGGCAGCGCCGGAAGCCCGAATTGATAGGCGAACGATCCCAATTCGACCCCGACCTTCTTTCCGCCAGTGACTGATAGGAGCGACGCATGCGGTCGGTTGGAAAGCGACGCATAAGCGGTATCATTGATAATCAGGATGTTCTGCCGTCCGGCAGTCCAGACCAGCTCGGCGATTTCCTTGTGGGTCAGTTCCACGCCGGTTGGGTTGTGCGGCGAATTGAGGAACAGCAGACGGGCGGCTCGTCCCAGCACGGTATTGAGGCGGTCGAATCGAGGCGACCAGTCGTTTTTTGACGACACTGTATAAGTGATCGGCTGACCATTGCACGCGGTCACACAAGCCCTGTAAAGGGGGATGCCCACGGAGGGAACGAACGCGGCATCGCCGCTGTCGATATGGGCCAGCGCCATTTGAAAGGCAAGGTTGGAGATGCCCCCGCCAATGAAGATCTCTTTGTCCGGGATGATTCGCGCGCCGTGGGTGCGATTTATCCAAACTGCGAGTTCCTCCCTAAGTGCTGCCAACTGCTGCTCTGTTGCCGGCATCAGCTCGTCGCCTGCGGGCTTGGTATCTTGTTCGAACGCTATGGGCCAGTGGAACGAGGCCAGGTCGATCACGCCGCTGCGTCCCAGCCCGAACAGTGTGCGGCCCGACGGGACAAAGTCCGCCACCTCGGGCGGCATCTGGTAGAGCCGATTGGCTCGATCGATAACTACTTTCCGGACCGGCACATTGTCTCCATGCGTATCAGTCCCGTTCGCGCGTCAACGTATTTCTCAGATTTTCGAGGCGCTCAAAATCGGAACCAGGAATGTGCTGGGGACCGCCCAACGTTCGACTCAGGTGGAGTATGCGGGCAGCGTGCTCCACAATCTCATGCCGTTGCCATGCGATCATAACCGACCGCCCGACTGTCACCAGCCCATGATTACGCAATAGAAAGGCGTCGTGGTTCGCGAAAAACGGTTCCAGTGCTTTCGGAACGGCCTCGGTCCCGGGAGGGGCATACTCAGTCAATGCCACCGGACCGACAAGCACTACCATCTCAGGCAGCGACCGCCATTCCATTTCGACTCCGGCGACCGCAAAGGCGGTGGCGTACGGCGGATGGGCGTGGACAACGGCCTGTATGTCCGGACGCGACTTGTACAGGTACAAATGGGTCGCGAGTTCCGATGACGGCTCGCCATCGCCATCAAGTTTCGTCCCGTGCAGATCGACCATCACGAGATCGTCTGCATCTAGGTCACCGAGAGGCACGCCCGAGGGAGTGATCAGGATGTGGCCGTTCTCCAGGCGGGCGGAGAGGTTGCCGTCGGACCCGGCCACCATCCGCATCTTAGTCAGCCTCTTGCCGACCTCGATAAGCTGTTTCCGCTGTTTCCGGGCTGAGTCCATTCCGGCGGCAAAGTAGCGGGCAGCAGCGGGGAAGTCAACAAGGTCGCCACACTGGGGTAAACCCGATACGGCCGTGCGAAGCAGGCCGCCTCGCAATTGTATGATGCGATAAACCATAGACTTACAACCCCCGATGAGCAGAACTTTCCCTTAGAATTCGGGTATCAAGTCAGGAATGAGGTTCGTATTAGTAATAAGGAAGTTCTCACGTCGAGGCATCAGGTTTTGCTTGACACGCCTCGGAGTGAGGGGTATACTATAAGGCTAAGTTTTCTGGTGGGCTTCTTGATTAACCAATCGGTTCCTCCTCAGAAGCCGAAATTCTCCGGCCGCCGCACGGCCGGTATCGTTTCGGCTGCCGTCCTTTTCACCCTCCTCGGCGTTCTAATTGCGTCTAACCTGGACCTGTCAGCCCCCTCAGTGGCCCAGGTGCCGACCAACGTCAGCCAGACCGGTCTGTTCCCTGTGGTAGACAAGGGCGGCCACATGCAGTCGCCGTTCGTTGACGTGGTCAATCAGGTGGCTGACGCCGTGGTCAATGTCTCTGCCACAACCCGCGACAACCAGGCCCACTGGTGGCTCCGGGGCGGCCACTATGCCATGTCTCGCGGCTCCGGGTTCTTCTTCCGCGAGGACGGCTATGTCCTGACTAACAATCACGTTGTGGCCAACGCCATGGAGATCACGGTCCGGACATCGTCGGGCTACGAATACCGGGCACAGCTCGTGGGCAACGATCCGGAATCGGATCTGGCCGTACTTCGGGTCGAGCCGGAAGAGAAGGTTACGGTTATCCCGTTTGGTGACTCCGACGAGATCCAGGTGGGCGACTGGGCCATTGCGATCGGCAACCCGTTTCCCGAGCAGGGTCTGGATAGGACCGTCACGGTCGGCGTGGTCTCGGCCAAAGGTCGAAGCCAACTCCGGTTCACCGGCGACACGCCGTACTACCAGAACTACATTCAGACCGACGCCGCCATTAATCCGGGCAATTCGGGCGGCCCGCTTCTAAACCTTCGCGGTGAGTGCATCGGGGTCAATGCAGCCATCACGAGCCCGACCGGTTCCTCGGTCGGTATCGGGTTCGCCATCCCTATCAATCTGGCTCGCGCCATCGTACCAGATTTGATTGCTACGGGCAAACCGAGTCGCGGCTGGCTGGGAGTGCAGATGTCGGATGTCAACGAGCGCCAGGCCAAGCGGCTCGGACTAAACGCCGTACGCGGGGTGGTGATCGACTCGGTGTTTGTGGGATCGCCCGCCGACCAGGCCGGAATTCAACCGGGTGACGTTGTCGTGAAGTTCAATAATCAGGAAGTTGTAAACGGCAGTCAGTTCTCGGTGCTGGTGTCCACGCTCAGGCAGGGGAATACGATCCCTGTCGAGGTGGTCCGCGACGGCAAGCACGTTAACCTGAAGACGACAATTGGCGACCGCGACAGCGGGCTGGCCCAGTCGCTGGAAAACCCTGGAGGGGGTGCTCACCCCGAGACCGAGGTCCTGCTCGGCATGGAATTGAGCCGCTACACACCGGAAATCGCCCGAGATATTGGCGCGGAACATGTTGACGGTTTGTACGTTTGGAGAGTGTACCCGGGGACGGCGGCCGACCGAGCGGGCGTAACTGCCGGCTCGATCATTATGAAAATCGGGAAAAACGCCGTGAGTTCGGTGGAGGAATTTCTTTCCGCGGTGAGACAAGAGGAAGACCGGTCGCGAATCCCGCTCATTGTGCAGGAGCCGGATGGCGCTATCGCCCGGAAGATACTGAGGCAGTAAGTTATTGAAGATAGAGAGCAGTACCGACGGCTCGCGAGGGCCGTCTTGGACCAAAACAGTAGTCGTAGGGTTCGAAGGAGCTAGTCAGCCAAGGTGGCGAAACAGTCACTGAAGTATCGCGATGAGGACCGGTCACTCGACCTGTACCTTCGCGAGATCGGGGAAACCCCCCTTATTACCGCTGCGGAAGAAGTACGCCTGGCGCGCAAAATAAAGCAGGGTGACACAAAGGCCCTGGAAAAACTAACTCGCGCCAATCTTCGTTTCGTGGTGTCCGTCGCCAAGCAGTACCAAAACCAGGGTCTGTCCCTGGCCGACTTGATCAACGAAGGCAATATCGGCCTGATCAAAGCGGCCAAGCGGTTCGACGAGACTCGTGGGTTCAAGTTCATCTCTTACGCCGTCTGGTGGATTCGCCAGGCTATTTTACAGGCGCTGGCCGAACAGAGCCGTATCGTGCGGCTGCCGCTCAACCGGGTTGGCACGCTGCACAAGATCGGCAAGGTTTCGAGCCGTCTGGAGCAGGGTCTCGGCCGGGAGCCGTCGCCGGAAGAAATCGCCAAGGAACTGGAATTGTCCGAGGGCGAGGTTTCCGACACGCTGAAAATCTCGAACTCGCATTTGTCGCTCGACGCGCCGTTTTCGGTTTCTGAAGACAACTCGCTGATCGACATCCTCGAGGACGAGTTTCAACCGTCGCCGGACGAAGCGCTGCTCAGCAGCTCGCTGAGGGTCGAGATCGAGAAGGCGCTCGACACGCTCACGCCGCGTGAGGCCGAAGTGATCAATCTGTATTTCGGGTTGAATCACGAGAAGGCGCTCACGCTGGAGGAGATCGGCGCGCGGTTTTCGCTGACGCGTGAGCGTGTAAGGCAGATCAAAGAGAAAGCGATCCGCCGTCTTCGGCACGCCTCGCGCAGCCGCTCGCTAAGGGCGTATTTGAATTAGACCGCGAGATTATCGATAGACGACAAGCCGCTCCTCATTCGAGGGGCGGCTTTTCATGGAGAAACAGATTATCGCAGCAGTCTTAGATGGCCGACGCTATATGTCATATCACCTCCCTGACCGGTTATGTGAACGAAATTGAATCCGGGCTCGAACGCTTCGCGGGGGACGTAAATTGTGTCAACTCGCAACCCGCCTTCGGGTATTCGCCGGATAGGGACAACATGACTGGCCACGACGGTCGAATCTCTCAGGAACTCCAATAAGTATTCATCGTTGCTATCGGAGCTCAACTCAATAATCTCGGTGTGACGCAGTTCTTCCATGTCTATCACCAGGCCTGGTTGCCGAAGCAGCATGTTTCCCGGGGCTCGATACGGCGTGCCCTGAGGGCGAGGGTGGCGGAAGTCGGATAATCGTACGCGAACCGGCTGCGAAACGTAACTCTGAATCAGATGCTCATATCGTCCGAGGTTCATATCGACAATTGTCTTGAGCCGGGTCCAATCCCATAGATTGCCCCTTGTGATGAAACGCAGTCTACCGTAGTATTCTCGGAGCAGCTCTTCGGTCAGAACATTGTCGCCGCTTTCTAGTGAGGCGATGTAGCCCTCCGGGATCGGTCGTATGAAATGTCCGATGCGCCATTTCTTTGGTGTCATCGTAGGTAGTCGAGCCAGAAGCGGGTCCGACAACCCGTGATAATCGACCACATGCACCTGGGGTCCCGCAAAGAAGCCAAAGAAGCCGATGCCTGCTCGCGTCACGACTCGTTTGCCCGCCAATCGAGCGTCGAGCCCTTCGCGTACCCACGGGTGATTTGGGATGGGCTGGTCGTTCGATTGTACGAGCAAACCTGTTTTCTGGTAGTAGCCCTCCCGCTCATCGGCGATGCCCTCGTTCCAGTAGAATTTGGAAGGGTCAGCCCCGTAGTTCATTCCGGATCGCAGAGGACAAGTTGGCCACACCAGACCTATGACAAGGGCTGTGCCCGCTATCATAGTACCTTCCGTCAGCGCCGGCCTGAATCGATGCTGCGAAAGAAACGTGATCGCCATTACGAACGGAGCCGCCAGGAATCGGCCCTCCATGTAGTCTCCGCCAACTCTAACCACATAACCGATATAGAGAAGGATCCCGAGTGAACCTACTATCAGTTTTGCGGAACGGGCGTACACTGCCGCCGCAACTGCGCCGGCCATTGCGATCAAGGTGACAGGCGAGCGCGAGAAGCCGCTCTTCAAGTAGATCCAACCCTGGGCAGCCAGGTCCGGCGAGTCGATTCCTGCGCTCAGTTTGGCAAAGGCACTGTTCGGAAACGGCGAGCCATAATAAAACGTGGCAAAGGCAAGCCAAAGGAATAGCGGGCTAACGCCGGGGAGGATTACCCATGCGTTCTTCTTGTTGTCGCAACAGACCACGCAGAACAACAGAGCGGGCAGGTAGAGGAGGATAGTATCCAGGCGGTTGATAGCTGAGAGCGCGGCTACGAAGGAAAGCCACATCAACGTACCGCGGTTGCGATCACCCGTGAAGTATTTCGCAAAGAACACGATTAGGAGAAGGTGTGTAAGGGGGTTCTCCAACCCCGACGTGGAGAAATCTATGAACGGTTTTGATGCCAGCAATCCCAGCAGCACCAACACTGCAGTGAACGGGGCTGTCGATACCCGGAGCGAAACGATCGCCGCCGCGAGCAAAGTGATACCGAGACTCAGGGCGATGCTGCTAAAGTAGACTTCCCTCGTGCACAGGTACACGAGTGTTACCAGGAACATCCAGAGCGGATTCGTGTACGCCTGGACCCGCTCGGCAACATTCCAGGTGAGCCCGTAGCCGTTCACGAAGTTGTCTATGGTTCGAAAGGTGATGTAGGCATCGTCATGCATCCAGGCCGTTAGAACTAGCACTACGGCGAGAATTCCCAGGACAGACGCTATTACCACACCCCAGCCGATGCCCCATGGGCGAAAACCCCGGCCGGCAGAGTAGTGCGTCTCACCGCCGATCGGTTGACCCGTCACTCCGATATCTATGCCCCTATTCAATGTCGGGTGACCTTTCTAACGCCGCATGGCACCGGACGTATCCGAGGCATTCGGTTTGGGTATCCAGATTGAAGCCGGTCTTATGCGCCAGCCGGTGACCGGCCAGAAGTCGTCATTACTTTCGAAGACGGGTCCGAGATATTCGGAGGGGTCTTTGAGGTTGTCTTCAAACCACCGATGCTCAAAAACGATTGCCGAATACTCTTTTGACCTTATCCTATCCAAGTATCGGCGATCGTGTGCGGCAGATCAAGGGGAAAGCGATCCGCCGTCTTCGGCACGCCTCGCGTAGCCGTTCGCTAAGGGCGTATCTGAATTAGGCGCGAAGATCATCTCTGAAGACGAAGCCGCCCCGAATGTTCGGGGCGGCTGTTTTTGTGGGTCCGCTTCGGGTGGGCAATTGGTGCCAGAGGCTATTTTTTGCCTTCAATCACTACGTTTTTCTTTGTCCCAGATGGAGGTAAGGCAACTTCCCGCCCCGATTCGTCGCGCGCAGCAGCCGACTGAATGGGGATAGGTTCGGATGGCTTGCCTTCGACAACCACGTTCCTGTCTGTCCCAGTCCTTACCAGAACCTCTCGACCAGATTCATCCAGGGCAGTGGTGAATCTACGCGCTCCACTTGCTGGAGGCTTGTTTTCTCCAACCGCGTTCCTCTCAGTCACCGGCGGCAGGACCACCTCACGCCCGGACTCATCATAGACAGCAGCAGACCTTGGCGAGACAGGCATAGCAGGCTTGGCGTCGACGACAGCGTTTTTCACCATGCCCATCGGCAGCACAAGCTCGCGCCCGCTTTCGTCCGTCACCGTGGCAGATCGCATTGACGCAGGCTCAGAAGGCTTTCCTTCAACTACCACGTTTCTGTCCATCCCCACTCGGAGGAGTACTTCCCGACCGAACTCATCGAGGGTCGTGGTGAACCCGGCAGCTTCTGATTGCGCCGGTTTCCCCTCTACTTCTACGTTCTTCTCGGTGCCCACATGGGGGACAACCCGTCGTCCGAACTCATCAAGGCCCCCCATAGAGTTTTCCACAGCCGGTTTCACTGGCTTGTTGTCTACCACTACATTCCTCTGTGAACGCGGCGGCAGAATCACGGGGCGGCCAGTTTCGTCCCAGGCAGTGTCGGGCCGGACGACCTTGTGTTCCGATTGGTCGTCGCCAATAGTCTGCGCCGGCAATCCCAGGAATAGGATTACTATGATGCCGATCAGTTCTAGCGAGATTATTCTACTGGAGTCTGGCAGTTGCATAACAAACACTCCTCTTATGCTCATGCGTTCAGTATCTTTATCCACTTCTATGGGGCCACATCGTCCCACCATAAGTTGTATCGATTGCAGCGGTTGCCGTAAAACACTTGAATATAATACACACCGGATGTTGACACGGTGAAGTCAATGTACTCGTTATCATCTGTAGACCGCGAGGACGCCAAAACCGCGCCGCCCGAGTTTACCAGTCGGATGTCAATGTCACCTTCCGCGTGGCTAAACCGACAGTCAATCAGTACCCGCTCGTATCCGGGCGTCACATCGATACAATACCAGTCGTCATCCGCTTGCTTGGCCGTGATCCAGGTGCCCTCTGATAGAGGCGTACACGTGGCCCGCGTATCGTTCTCCTCGTACTGGTCGTCACAACACCCACTGACATCGTCCCACCACAACTGGTAGGCATTACATTCATTGTCGTAATGGACCCTTATGTAATAAGTGCCAGGTCCCGGAACACAACAATCTATATACTCGTTGT